>JAFMIS010000001.1 GCA_017853915.1 bacterium | reverse complement strand
CGTAAATGGATACAGTGGACAACGTTCCAAGCTGCAGATCGATCTTCCCTCCGCGCTTGCCGATTTTCCAAGCATAGCTTCTTTTGATTACCTGGCTCGCATCTGTGGCGTGCGCTGGGTCATCATCGTGCCGGACCTTGAGCCCTCCTGGAATAGAGACACGTTTATGGAGCGACTCCATGATAGTACTGACTTCATCGCCTCATTCAGCGAATCACCAGATAGAAGTATTCTTATCGAGCTACAACCTCTGCCATTGAACGCGCCCGACGGGTTGTTACCGATCTTTGCTCCGGTGAAAAAAAATCTATCCCTCTCCGTGGAGCCACCTGTCGCTGGGTCATGCTCGATACGGGTCTCAACTTTAGGGCGCTCTTCATCGGGTGCTACAATACCGCTCTCTGAGGAGATATTTACGGCTGGCAGCCCCTCCCCTCTGCATCCCCGCCCCGTGGTGAATCCCGCGGCCGGCTCACCTATGATCCTCTCTGTGGCAGCCCGCGAATGTTCCGCTCGAATCTCTTGCTCGATCCCCTAACCCGTCTTTTTCACGAAGCTCGCTCCCCTCGCCGTGAAAAATTCGGGCTAAGACCCTAAATTCCCTCCCCCAGTCACAATCCATCAATCCATCGAGGCCGATCCTCATTTCGTGTTTGCTCCCGAGATTTCATCCAGCTAAGATTCGCGCATGCGATTCACACCAATCTTACTTTCTTCCATTCTTGCTTCTCTCCTCTTCCTACTCTCACAGACAACGAGAGCAGAGGATAAGCCCCTCTCTCTTCCGGAGAGCCAGAACCAGGTCATCAAGATAACCGACCGAGGTCTTGAACCGCGCTCTCTTGAGATGAAAAAGGAGGACCGGATTGCGTTCTTCCTGAATGACTCAACAGACTCTCTGGTAACCCTGGAGCTCGACTTTGGCTCCCATGCCTCTCACTGCGCCACAGAAAACCTAAAGATCAATGAAAACGGCATGGTGCGTTCAATCAAACCCATTGCGCCGAAAGATTTCGCCACCACCTGCTTTCACGATGCGGGGTCATATTCATTTACCGTCTTCGGTGTGAAAGGGTCTCCGCAAGGACTACTAGGCTCAATCATTGTGAAATAACGCCGGTGGATCGCTGCCTAGATACTACAGGAGATGTCATGAACTTCCGCCCCTTACAATTTCTCCGCACTCTCCGCAGCGACTGTCTCCTCGCGCCCCTCGTCGCGCTGCTCTGTTTCGCATCAGCGTGCAGCCCCAAGGTAACTTCGCGCTTGCCCGCCGGTTCTTCTCTTCCGGCCCATATCGCGCTTCTCCCCGCTGATTATTCGCTTGATATTCCTCGCGAACGGATCGACCTCGTACGAGGAGAGATCGTAAGCGAGCTGAGAAATCACAACTTTATCGTCGCAGAGGAAAAGATCGTAAAGAGCGTGTGCTCATCACCAGCGTGCCCTGAGCGCGCGCGATTGCGATCGCAGTACCTTGTGGAGGCGTTTGCCACACTCTCGATCAACTCCTTTTCGAAAAACAACTTCGTTGCCGGTTACTATAACCAACTCTCTGGCACGCTATCGCTCCTGGATCCACATGGCACCGAGCTGATTGCGGTAGACTATACACAGTCGGAAAAAGGTGGCCTCCTCTTCAATTCAGGTCAGATATTTCAAGGCATAATTTCTCAAGTTAACAACTCTGGAGACGCGGCATATCAGGAACTAGCCTCTGAGTTCGCTAAGTCGGTTGTTGAGCAACTACCTGCTCCTGTTCAGACGACCGCGATGGCTCAACGAGAGGGTCTTGAGCTTGCTCTGCAATCCGCGACCGCGGAATGGAATAGCCCGACGAGCTATACGGTCTGCCTTAAGGGCACCCCTCATTCTTTTGCTTCTCTCCTCATCGGAAGTAATCAGACAACCCTACGAGAAACTTCTCCCGGCTCATACTGTTCAGCGTTCTCGGCGCTGGTCGCCTCTACTGCTGGAACTCCAGCGACGGTTGAGCTCCGCTCCGTGTTCGGTAACTCAGAGCGAAGGGAGCTGACACTACCCGCTCGCTCTCCGTGCGCTCTGGAAGAGCGCGTACAGAGCTCCCCCGATCACATAGCAATTCGATGCGCCCTCGTTGGCCAAGATGTATCCCGGGTGCAGGCTGGCTGTAGTGAGACCATTAAAGCATGCAAAGCGGAGAAGCTGGTGCTGTATACCGCCACATCCGAGGCGGGCCCCTTTGAAAAATGGCGTGAGGCCGCTTCCTCCTCGACTACGATTACCGGAGCACCGGGACCTATTCACGTTGTTGCGGTTGGATCAGGTGGGATTCCCTCCCTTCCAGTGCAGATACCAACACAAAACACGAGTACGCGATAACAAGGATTTTTATGAAGAACCTCCCACTACCGCTCGCCCTCGTGGTAAGCCTTCTGCTCGTTGGTTGCGCGGGCACCTACAAGGCCAATATCGCGTTTAACCCCTCAGAGCCAATTCGGATCGCGGTTCTGCCTTTTGCGCAGGTCGACTCCTCTGGACAACTCACACGCACAGACGAGAATCTGCTGATCGACAATGTGGCTCTGGTATCATCACAGCTAAAGCAGACCCCAGCTCAATTCGTACAAAACCTGGTGCAATCTGAATTGGCTCAGGCCTCCCTCGATGTTATTCCACCAGCGCTGGTAGCCGCTGAGCTTATTCACGCGGGATTTGGTGTAGCTGGAAGCAATCCGGTTGAGATGGATCTCTCGAAAGTTTTCGCTGTCAGTCCACAGGAGATATGCTCCAAGGTCCTCTCGTGCGACGCTGTTCTGTATGGGAAAGTAACGTCGTGGGACCGTAGCTACTACGGAATTCAGGCTGTCGCGACGGTAGGCCTCAACCTCAAGCTCGTCTCAGCCCGAACTAATAAAGTGCTCTACGAGATCGACTCGCGCGATTCGGATAGCCGAGGAATCACGAAGGGCCCAACTGGCTTCTCTAATCTTGTGCTTGAGCCTCTTAAAGGACTCGATAACGAAATTATCACGGATCTCGCCCGCAATGTCGTTGAGAAATCTATAGAGCCTCTCTCAAACCGCTCGCGCCCCGAATTCTTGTCCTCTCCAGCACCCTTCATTCTTGCCTCCGCGCATGACTCACCCTCCGGCCGCATGAAAAAGGGCGACAAGCTTATCGTTGTCGCGTTCGGCTCTCCGGCCCAGACTGCGAGCTTTGACGTTGGAACAGTGGCTCAAGGTGTTCCCCTCGTTGAGCGAGCGCCGGGCCACTACATCGGAGAGTTCGTACCGCTACCGACAGACTCTTTTAAAGAAGTCACCGTAACTGTTTCTCTGCGGGATCAGTTTGGTCGCGTAACCTCGCAAAAACTATCGAAGATGAAGATCTCGTACTAGCCCGAAATTTCATGCGATTATCCGCCACCGCAATACGATTGAGCACCCTCTGCGTGTGTTTTTTCTCAAGCCTCGTAGCGCCAGGCGACTTGGTGCAGGCGGTGCCATCCTATCCCGTGACACGGGTGGGGCTCAGCGACAAGGAATTTACGACAACCGATGGAGAATCGGTCTCACTCTCGGACTTTCACGGCTCTGTTGTTCTCCTACACTTCCTTGCTTCATGGTGCGGCCCATGCGCGATTGAGGCTCCCTCTCTCTCTCAGCTATCACGGAAATTTCAGGGTCGAGATTTTGTGGTACTAGGAATAGCGATCGATGACTCAGCTTCCGACGCGAGCAATTTCGCCAAAACGTTGCGGATTCCATTCCCGGTTTTAGTTGACGCACAAGGTGCTCTGAAGAGAGCTTTTGGAGCGCAGGGATTGCCGATGACGATCATGCTGAATTCCTCCGGAGAGCAGATCTCCTTTCAGGATCCAGCCACCGGGTCAATGACTCGCCGGATTGTCGGGCCACGAGATTGGAGCTCCCCAAGGGCCCAGGCAAGCATTGAAAAACTCCTGTCCTCGCCCCTCTCGTCCTCAGACGCTATATAGCGCCAACAATCCAGAGATGTCCGAGGCAACGCCAACTCAATCCTGGGGGTTTAACGGTATTCCGAGGCAACAAGTAATCGTGGCCTAAAAAACTATCGCGCGAGCGCAGCCATATAGTCGGAAATGATCGTTGAGAGGCGATCAAAACGCTCGTCATGAGCGAGCAGCCAGTTCATGTAATCTTGGGGTATCTCGATCTGAACGCCGAGGCGTTGTCCTCGATTGCAGGGGTTCGATGGATGGAGGCCAGGGAACAGCCGGTCAGCGCCAGCGTTAAAGTCGTGTGCTCTTAGACTTTCGATTAAACCCTCTTTTATTCCATCCCGCGCCCCTCCACCAATAAAAATACGGCGAGATCCCTCAGCGGTGCTGCAGCAGTGTATCGCGAATACCATGTCACTTGCTTCAGCAATCCGTAGCAGCCGGGGCTCATTGAAACGGCTCGAGGTGATATGAAGGGGGTGATCTCCGCGACCAGAGTGAGGAATCAGGGCGCTAAACGCATAGTAGTGGAACCGCTCGCCTGCTATAGCGTTAGCGAGTATATCGCTCCCTAATTCCATTCTACCTCCATGCCATGCGGCACAGAGTAGATTGATTGCGCCCCGACGCTCTTCAACTCGGTAGTCTACTCCCTCAATGTGGGACCGTCGAAGCTCTTCGAAGGATCGAAACGCCTCTAAGTCACGCATATCGCGCATGGAAGCGGATAATTTCCAAAACTCCGCGTCGCGCGGAGTCGTCTCGCCTATAAATGTCTTTTGATTTGAAGCAGCGACCTTGCTCACGTTCCCTCAGTGATTCCATAAACCCGCGCATGTGATCAACTAGGCAGGCTTGAGGCAGGGAGACTATCGCAGAGGAACTTGCAAAGTCAAAGTTCGAACAGCTAAGGCCGCCTTACATATCGCAGCTCGTAGGCAGCAGGGCCTAACGGGAGAGTCGTGTCGCTAACAGATCAGCGACTCGCGCCATAAACTGCTCAGTGGTGACGTAATGCTGACGTTGGGTCGCCTCTCCATGAATGCACATCGCGAGGTCCTTCGTCATGGTTCCGCTCTCAACGGCATCGACGCACACTCGTTCGAGTGTAGTGGCAAATCGCGAGAGCTCCTCATTGCCATCAAACGCGGCTCGATACCGAAGCCCCGTGCTCCACGCGAATATAGAGGCAATTGGATTCGTCGAGGTCTCTTTTCCTTGCTGATGAAGTCTATAGTGGCGGGTAACAGTGCCGTGGGCCGCCTCTGCCTCGATAGTTTTACCATCTTCAGTCATAAGAACAGAGGTCATGAGACCAAGAGATCCGAAGCCTTGCGCCACTGAGTCGGACTGCACATCACCATCATAGTTCTTACACGCCCAGACAAAGCCGCCCTTTGATTTCATCGCGTACGCGACCATGTCATCAATTAAGCGATGCTGGTACTCAATGCCTGCCGCTTCAAAGGCGGCTTTGAATTCCGTGTCGTATACCTCCTGAAAGATGTCTTTGAATCGGCCATCGTAGGCTTTTAATATCGTATTTTTCGTCGAAAGGTAGGTCGGGAGCTTCTTGGCGAGTCCATAGTTTAAACTGCTTCGCGCGAAGCTACGGATCGACTCATCGAGGTTATACATCCCCATCGCGACGCCACTTCCAGTGAAATCAAAAACCTCATGCTCGATAGCCGCTCCTCCATCAGCCGGAACAAACTTCATAGTGAGCGTGCCCTTGCCGGGCACCTTGAAGTCAGTCGCTCGATACTGATCTCCGAACGCGTGGCGACCAATTATTATTGACTCAGTCCACCCAGGCACCAAACGCGGGATATTTCGACAGATAATTGGCTCGCGAAATACGGTGCCGCCAATGATATTACGAATCGTCCCATTCGGGGACTTCCACATCTTTTTAAGGCTAAATTCCTTTACTCGCGCCTCATCGGGCGTGATTGTCGCGCACTTAATACCAACACCGTACTTTTTGATCGCTTCGGCTGAATCTATCGTGACCTGATCGTTTGTGGCATCCCGATTCTGAATTGAGAGATCGTAGTATTTGATATCGATATCAAGAAAGGGCAGGATCAGCTTTTCGCGAATTATCTGCCAGATGATCCGTGTCATCTCATCGCCATCAAGCTCAACAACGGGATTAGCTACTTTTATTTTTGTCACCATAACGCGAGTATCCTTGTGCCTCTTTCCGAGTAGCTATGAATAGCAAGGAAGTGGGAGGATCAAAAGGTATTTTGCTGGATTCCTCAGCGATCCGCTCAGGGCTGTTCCGGGCCACTTTTTAAGCCCCGCGGCCCGTGCTACCGTTGCATCATGAGCGATCATACGTATTGCGTTATTTTAGCTGCTGGTCTCGGAAAGCGCTTAGGAGGCGATAGCCCTAAGGCTCTCGCCAGTACTCGAGCGGGAGCTCTCATCGACCTTGTGTTACGTGGCTTAGAGCCTCTCAAGCCTGCCAAAACGATCGTGGTCGTCGGTCACAAGCGAGAACTTCTTGAGAAACACCTCGCCTCCTCTCCCGCCGCTGCGCACCACTCGATCGAGACTGTATACCAGGATCAGCAGCTCGGGACGGGTCATGCGGTACGATGCGCCCTACCAGCGCTTGTTGGGTGCAAGGGCACAGTCATCTTAACCTACGCCGATCATCCGCTGTTTCGACCAGAGACCTTGCGGCACTTCCTCGAGTACCACCGCTATAAGAAATCCACTCTCACGATGATCTCATTCCAGACTCCACCACCAAATGGATATGGGCGAATTATTCGAGGCTCCTCTAACCAAGTCCTGCGAATCACGGAGGCAAAGGATTGCTCTCCTGAAGAGCTCCTGATCCCAGAGGTTAATTCGGGAGTCTACGCGGTCGACTCGTCATTCCTGAAGCCAGCGATCGATTCTCTTGAAAATAAGAACTCACAGGGCGAGTACTACCTTACTGATATCGTCGAACGGGCTTCAAAAGAGGGCCAGACCGTAAACGCTTTTCCTCTCGGAGACCCCAAAGAGGCCGCTGGCGTTAACACATTGAGCGACCTCGCTTTTGTGAACAGAGTTCTCCAGGAGCGTTTCCTTCAGCGTTTGCAAAGCTCTGGTGTTATTTTTGACGACCTCTCCAGCTGCTCCATCGACGAGTCTGTAACCATCGAACCGGGAGCTCGGATCGGGCCTCACGTGCAGCTCAAGGGCACCACAACCATCGCCGCGTCAGTTGTGCTTGAGGGATCTTCGCTCATTATCAATAGCAGCATAGGTCCTTCGGCCCACATTAAACTCGGAAGTCGGATCGAAGACTCGACCATCGGGGCCGAAAGCTCTGTAGGGCCCTTCGCTAACGTGAGACCTGGCACCATTCTTGGCGCGCATGTTCGGGTCGGAAACTTTGTGGAAGTTAAGGGCTCGACTCTTCATGATGGAGCCAAGGCCTCTCACCTTACATACCTGGGAGATTGCATCGTGGGTGAGGAGACAAACATCGGAGCGGGAACGATTACATGCAACTACGATGGCTATCGAAAATCGAAGACTACGATTGGTAAGGATGTTTTTATAGGCAGCAACTCCTGCCTAGTTGCTCCCGTCACGATCGGTGATGGCTCACTTATCGCGGCCGGATCAGTCATCACCGAGGACGTACCCGCGGACGCTCTTGCCCTAGGTCGGGCGAGACAGGAGATAAAGAGCTCCTGGGCTAAAAAGCGTCGAGACTTACTGAGCAAAAAAACGTAGCGATCCTGCCCGCGAAGTCCACCATCGTTGTCGATTTAATCGTTCGACACCCGCCCTAAAATCCTGCCGATCAAAACAACGAGATAGAGATTCCCGACTATTCCCTCAAGGGCCACAACATTTCGCACCAGGAGCGTTGGTGAGGAGTAGCTCGGTGTGCCACCACCAATGGCGACAAGAGAGCAGTAGAGAGATTCTGAATATGTCCGAAAACCAGGCTCAAGGGGGAATCCAAAGCTCCCCGGGGCGATAAGATTAAGCAGATCATAGAAGCTGGCGAAGCTAATCGTCATCATCAGAAAAAGACTCACGGCGCCCCACAAGTTGTTCTTAGTAATGTTTTTGGGCGAAAAAACATCACGAAATACGCTCACAATCGCTAGGACCTCAATCGCGATGAGACCAGCATGCACGATAATTAAACCAGGAACTGGATTCGATACCCACGTGAAGAATGGATTTTGTAAAATGAAAACTGCCGTCAGCATCAACATGATATAAAAGAAGAGGCTCGCTATCACTATCCTGCTCTTGAGAAAGTTTTTTAAGAGATCCCAGAGAAGATAGAAGTATGTCCCTCCCAGCACCAGATACACCGAGTGGTGCAGAGTTTTAAACTCCGACACATGAAGCATGTGAAGGATATCGGCGAGTAGAAGCGCTGTCGTTAAGAGCGCGGCCTGAATGACAAATACATTTCGATAATCTTTGGTCCTTGCCGCTGGGGTGGGGTTTTCATGGTCAAAAAAGTCCATGAGGAAATTGTGGGCACGTTTATCGCTGACGAGCAATAGATCAAGGCGTCTTACGCGGTCAGTCCATCTGCTCGAGCGCCCGTTTCGTTCAGCTCTCCCGACTTAAATCGCTTAAGGTACACGGCAAGAAGCGATACCGCGCTCGGGGTCATGCCCGGAATCCGCATCGCTTGTCCCAGGGAATCTGGTCGATGTTTCTTTAGCTTTTCACGCGCTTCGGTACGAAGTTGTTTGATCGCGTCGTACGGGAAGTCCGCCGGTATACGCTCACCCTCAATTTTTTTGAGCTTTTTCACGTCCTCATCCTGGCGAGAGAGGTATCCATTGAACTTGCACTCTATTTCAAGCGCTGCTTTTAATTCTTCGGTTAGCTCCTCGGGGTAGGGAACATGTGCGAGAATATCGGCAAGCGAGAGCTGAGGACGTTTGAGAAGTTGTTGCAGCGTGGCGCTATCTTTCAGCGCCGCGGTCGATTTGCCCTCAAGCCAAGCGTTTGTCTCGCTCGTAGGTTTTATCCGCGTCGCGGCAAGCCATGTGAGGGCGCGCGAGTGCGAATCCTGCCTGGCTTCAAACGCGCGTATCTGCTCAGCCGAAAGCAATCCGAGCGATCTCGCCACGGGGCACAGTCGCTGCGTCGCGTTATCTTCTCTCAAAATGAGCCGATATTCGGCGCGTGAGGTGAACATTCGATAGGGCTCATCAACGCCATTCGTTGTCAAATCGTCGGTCATAACGCCGATGTACCCTTGTCCTCGAGTGATGAGCAGCGGCTCCTTGTCGAGAATTGATTGGGCCGCGTTGATTCCCGCGATTATGCCCTGCGCCGCGGCCTCTTCGTAGCCACTCGTCCCGTTTATCTGCCCCGCGAGGAACAATCCACCCACATCCTTGGTTTCATATGTCGGAGCAAGGTGCCGAGGATCCACGAAGTCGTATTCGACAGCGTACCCTGGCGCCAGAAATTCGACGTTTTCGAGCCCTTTGATGGTTCGAATAAAAGATTCCTGAACGTCAATGGGAAGAGAGGTCGAGATGCCGTTGGGGTAGACGATATCGGAAGCGAAGCCCTCCGGCTCAAGAAACACGGTGTGACTCGTCTTATCAGCGAATCGGAAAACCTTATCCTCAATCGATGGGCAATACCGTGGACCTCCCGACTTGATCTGCCCATTGAACATCGGGCTACGCTCCTTGTTTGAGCGAATGATATCATGAGCGCGCTCATTGGTGGCGGTCATCCAACACGAGATCTGCTGCCTCGTAATACCGGGAGTCATGAACGAAAATGGTTGCGGAGGAAGATCCCCTGGCTGCTCCTGCAGTCGCGAAAAATCTATCGAGGAGCGCCGCAGTCGTGGTGGAGTTCCTGTCTTCAGTCTTCCCAACGGAAACCCGAGCGTCCGCAAGGAGTCGCTTAGATCATTCGATGCCAGGTCTCCAAGGCGCCCACCCTCTGTTTGGCGCTCCCCGGAATGCATGAGCCCTCGAAGAAATGTGCCGGTCGTGAGGACCACGGCCGCGGCTGGAATGAAAGAACCGTCTTTGAGGCTTACACCACGTACTCGACCAGCGCTGGTATGGATCGACGCAGCCTCTCCCTCTACAACAGTGAGGTTCGCAACCTGCCCAAGATACTCCTGGATCCATTTTTTGTAGAGCTCTCTGTCCGCTTGAGCGCGCGATGCGCGAGCTGCCGCTCCCTTGCTTGTATTCAAGATGCGAAATTGTATTCCCGTCGCGTCGATTGCTCGCCCCATTAAACCGCCGAGAGCATCAACTTCTTTCACCAGATGCCCTTTCCCCACTCCACCGATCGCGGGATTACAGGACATCTGACCTATACCGTCTCTGCGCAGCGAGACGAGCACTGTTGGAATACCAAGACGAGCCGAGGCGTATGCGGCCTCAATGCCTGCGTGCCCACCGCCGATAACCACTGTTTGCTTTAAAACGGTTGAAGTCATAAATCTGGTACAACTAAGCCAAGTGCCGCATTCTACGGGCAATTTTGGGCTTTCTCAAGAAAACCGAGACCCCCGTCATAACCCCCTGGCCCTCTTATCTTTTACCACTGGAATCAACTCCTACCTACCCCGCATCGATTAGGTAGGAAAACAACCTCCGGGCCACCAAAAGGTGTTTTGCCAAGGAGGCCTTTTTCTGGAAGTCGATATGAAACGAGCTGTTTACCAAGTCATCCGCGGGCGCAATCCAAACATAGCCTGCATCCTATCAACCGCGGCATCGGTGTATCTCTCGATGTTGTGTGTGTTCTCTCATCACACCCACTCTTATGTAAACTCTGAGGAGCGCGAGGTTGCTCTTGAGCTCCAGGAGGCGCGCGCGCTGAGACAGAGATTAGATCTTTCACCTGAGATCGTTTTAGTCTCAAAAATC
Source organism: bacterium (assembly GCA_017853915.1). Lineage (GTDB taxonomy): Bacteria > Bdellovibrionota_C > UBA2361 > UBA2361 > OMII01 > OMII01. The sequence continues at coordinate 56,110 of JAFMIS010000001.1, read as the reverse complement.
ATTCGCGAAGCGCTTCCGTCGCATCCCGATAGCGACTCTCTCGCGACGCTCATCGTTGAAGAGAGCCACCGAGCTAATGTTGATTCTCTCTTTATCACCGCCGTCATTCGAGCCGAGAGCACATTCCGACACGGGGCTATTTCACACCGTGGCGCCCGCGGACTCATGCAGTTGACACCCGAGACGGGGCTCTACATCTCCCGTACTATTACCGACACCCACTTCGGCGCGGCGCTCAATCTTCACGATCCCGCCACCAACGTCCGTCTCGGCATCGCCTACCTCAAGTACCTGAATGAACGATTTAGTGGAAACCGCGAGCGCGCGTTAGTGGCGTACAATTGGGGTCCGACGAACCTATCGAACGCGTTGCGCGAGAAGAAACGTGTCCCTTCTCAGTCGATTCAATATGCTCACAAAATCATATCTCGCCACAAAGAGTGGCGCTCTTCTCTCGGCGCTGCTGCCACTGCATCTGACCTTTCAGCAATTGGCTAACCTCATTGTTTCGTGAGCTTCTCGGCTACCGCGTGGTACATTCACACGCCTACGCCACTGCTCTAATTTTATTCCCCGGCGAGGGTTCAATCAGGCCATCCGCGATAAGCCGCTTTACTACCCGAACGAGCCTTTTCTCGGATATGTTGAATTCTCGTCGCAGCTCTACGAGCCTCATACCCTTTGTAGACTGCAGAGCTTGTCGCAAGATCCGCGCTGCTATCTGTCGATCTGATCCCTCAAAGGTAGATTGTTTGGTGTGATGTCTACTGCGAGCATTAATTCCGGGTCGAACTTTTTTCAATTCAACTCCGAAATCCATGAGCGCGTAGAACCACTCTCGACACCTACCTCGATCGAGCGTCTCTTCGACAAGCACACGAATGTCTCTATCAGAAACCCTTCGTTTGCCCCGAAAAAAAACATGCAGGTACACTGAGCGGATATTCGTCTCGATCATCGCCACCGGCGTGTCAAAAGCGAATACCGATACAGCCGCTGCAGTGTAATCACCAACGCCGGGAAGAGATCCTAGTTCACGCAGTTGGCGAGGCACTCGCCCCTTGTAGTATTCACATATAGCGATGGCAGCGCGGTGTAAGTTCCGCGCCCGCCGATAGTAGCCCAAACCCTCCCACGCCCTCAGCACCTCGCTCTGCGAGGCCCGCGCCAGGGCGCGAATCGAGGAAAATCTCTTAATAAACTCCGGATACTTTGCTGCCACTCGCTGTGTCTGCGTTTGCTGGAGCATGATCTCGCTCACCAGGATCCGGTAAGGATCGCGAGTCTCTCGCCATGGAAAGACACGGCCATGAAGGTCATAGTAGCGAAGCATAAGCCGGCGAAATGCTTTACGGGCCGCCGGTGTGTCGCTCTCTAGATCCTCAAGAGCGCTCAGAAAGTCCTCAAACACCGCCATCCGTCTCATAAATGTTATAAATATTACACAATGTAGTGAAAGTGAAAAAGCTTCGCTTCAGCATACCATAGGCCAGCGAAAAGTGAGACATTGCACAGGCATGAGCGCTCACGATGTATCAACCGAATTCCAGAGAACCCTCAGCGTTTTCTCTGCTCCTGTGCGGATTGGAAAGATGTCCGTTGTGGCTCGGGTTTTCATCACCTGTGACCGCTCTCGTCAAACGCCGAGCGGCGTCCCTCGTCCAAGCATTCCTTTGGCAGCTAAAAAACCTGTCCTCTGGTAGCTCTCAATTCTACCACACTCATGAATACAACAAGCCTTTCATCTTCTTCTGTTACTAGCGATCGCGCGGCGTCAGCACCTCTGAGGCCTGCCGCCGAGTCGACTCCTCTTCAGACATCGTCGCTGGCATTCCAAGCAACAGCATCCGCTGGCTCTCTGGGCGTTCGGGGCCTCATCTCAGAGATTCAAGCCCGGGATCCGCAGGATGTGCCACGACTTCTTCACCGGTCGATTGAGGCATTGCGAAATTTAGGCGTCCGACGCGCGCATATCATCGTTGATCACTCGAGTTATCTAAAAGATGTTGCGCTTAAAGCCGGCTTCAAGGAGTGCCCAGGCGAGCACCTATATCAATGTGTTCTTCTTACTCCGCCCTCGGCTCACTCTCAACTCTCCCACCACTACAACGTGCGGAACGGGACCGAGGAGGATCTGATTCGAATCGGCCTCGATCTCACTCACGTTGAGGAGCTCGCGTTCAAGCCTTGGGAATTTCCGCTCATTCGAAGTCAGATCGGGCAACCACATCGGTTCTTCAAAGTTGTTGAGCATGGCGGTTCTATCGTAGGGGTTTCAATCGGAGGCTGCTGTGGGTCTTACGGTACTATATCTCACACGTGGGTTGCCCCCGAACATCGAAATCACGGATTAGGCCAGGTTCTTAGCGATGTCTCCCTGGCCGCTTTGCACGCTGCCGGAGCGCGCTTCGTGCACCTTATGACAACCGCTGGAAATAGCGCCGCCGAGCGATTCTGGCAAAGACAGGGCTTTAGTCGCCATGAGGCTACGACGTTTCTTGAGATCGACTTATGACATCGAAACTCGCTGAGCGACACGAACAGATCGTGGCCGCAATTCGTTCATCCTCCCCCCACCCGGTGGTAGCGATCCCGCTTTGTCGACCTCACACAGCGCGGATCGATCTCTCTCTCAATAATCCACTGGTGGCACAGACCGACTGCACCAACAATCGAGAAGTAACAGCTCTTCTGAACACGCTGCTGACCGAGTCCGGTGCTCCAGTTGGGATCGGCGGCTACAATGAAAAACGTGGTTGGTATGCGCGCGGCGAGCAGTTCTCACAGGGCGAGGAGATTCGATCTATCCACCTGGGGGTGGATATCTGGGCCCCCGCTGAGACGCCGGTATTTGCGCCCTATGATGCAACGATTCACAGCCTCCAGGACAACGCGCTATTTGGTGATTACGGACCAACGATTATCCTTACCCATACCGTGTCAGATCAGTCGTTCCATACTCTTTACGGTCATCTCTCGAGAGAATCTCTGCACAACAAGGCTCCTGGGATGACGATTCAGCGCGGAGAGGAGCTTGGACGGTTTGGCGCTCCCCCCATCAATGGGGATTGGCCGCCTCACCTTCACTTCCAGATTATTATCGATATGCTCGATAAACGTGGAGACTATCCTGGTGTTGCCGCTGAGTCGCAGAGGGAGTATTTCCTCGCTCTCTGCCCAGATCCGAATCTCATATTGCGCAGCGCTGAGCTCGCGCTGTAATTCTACACACGATGTCTCTCACCCTGCTCTACAACGATGATTGCGTTTTTGCTGCCTACAAGCCGGCCGGTCTCCATACGGTACAGCTCCGTAGCGGTGGGGGCGCGTCGCTGGCGGATCTGCTCCTTACGCACTATCCAGACCTCGCTCAGGCATCCCCGGCTTCTGGCGATGCTGGACTTATTCAGCGACTTGATCGCGAAACAAGCGGCATCGTACTGGGCGCGAAGTCTCGCGATGTGTGGCAGAAACTGTTTGAGGAGCTGCTGGCCGGTTCGATTCAGAAGACCTATGTCGCGCTCGTTGAAGGAGATTTTACGACCCGTCGCACCTTGTCTTCGTTTATCGGATCGCCTCACCGTGGAGCAGCGAAGGTGCGCGTATACGAAAATGAACCCCCAAAGAGCGCTCGGGCCCTCCCAGGCACTACCGTGTTTTCGCCCCTCTCCTTCAATCCAGTGATCAACTGCTCCCTTGTGGAGGCTGTTGCCTCTCCGGCGCGACGACATCAGATTCGCGCCCACGCGGCATATGTGGGGCATCCGTTGGTAGGTGACGCTCTCTACGGAGCACGCTCCTCGCTAAGCGGCTTGTGTGTCGCCCAACGTGAATTTTTCCTCCACGCGTGTACGATTAGGTTTCAGCATCCGACCACGGGTCAGTCAATGACTCTTGAGAGTCCCTATCTCCATGAGCTATCTGATCAGGCGTTGAAAGATCTTCGTCTCGTGTAGCGCTTTCGTCGAGTGCGGTAGTCGCGCGAGCGAACGATCATGAGCCCACAAGCGCGGCTCGAGTGAGCGCGCGTCGCCAATGCTCTTTAGGCAAGGTTTGTCCGTGAGCATCAACTGGGACCGCGAGAAATGTGCCCCCCTGCTCATGCACCACAGTAAGTGATACAGCGCCGGCTGGAAGCGCGCTCCCCGTCACGATCTCCTGGTATGGAGAGCCATCTGGTCCCGGCTCTCGATGGGCCGGATCTCGCGCAAGGAGTGCTAGCGCCTCGCGCGCCCCCTCCGCGGTAAACGTTCTTTCAACATACCCGATATCGATGCCGTTCTCTTGGAACTGCGGATTGGAGAGGATCCAGGCATGAAATGGAATCGTCGTAGGTACGCCCTCAATGGCGTATCCTCGTAAAAACTGAAAGGCCTCTGAGAGCGCGTGAGCCCTCGTTTCACCGCGCACTATCACCTTACTAAGGAGTGAATCGTAAAAAGGCGGTATCGTGTCTCCCTCTTGGTAACCGCTATCCTCTCGAATGCCGACTATGCTTGCTCGTGTCCATGAGGCAATCGTTCCCGTCGCGGGTCGAAATCCCTCCATGCTATCTTCGGCGTTAATTCGGAGCTCGATCGCATGACCCTGAAAACGTACCTCGCTCTGCTCACATGGAAGAGGCTCTCCCATCGCGACTTTTATTTGAAGCGCGACGAGATCGATCCCGGTAATAGCCTCGGTAATTGGGTGCTCCACTTGAATCCTCGTGTTTATCTCAAGGAAGTAAAAATCACGCCCCTTCACGAGGAACTCCGCAGTGCCTGCGTTGTAGTAGCCAACGCTTTTCGCTGCAGCAACCGCCGCATGGTGGATCTTCTCGCGGATGTCAGGATCAAGAAAGGGCGCCGGTGCCTCCTCCAGAAGCTTTTGGTGACGTCGTTGACTTGAGCAGTCTCGGGTCCCGAAATGAATAACCTTTCCGTGAGTATCTCCGAAAATCTGCACCTCAACGTGCCTCGGCTCCTCGATATATTTCTCGATGAAAACATCCGGACTGCCGAAATTCTTGAGCGCTTCCGACCTGGCTTGCGCAAGGGACTCGCGCATCTCCTCGATCGCCCGAACGATCCGCATTCCACGCCCACCCCCGCCAGCGGCCGCCTTTATTATGACCGGAAGCCCAATCCCATGAGCTGCCCGCTCTAGGTCCTCATCAGATCCAGCTGAAAAGCTGCCCGGCGTCACAGGGACCCCCGCCCGGGTTACCGTCTCGCGAGCTGTGGTTTTAACACCAAGCGCCCGAATGCTTTGGGGCGATGGACCAACAAATATCAATCCGGCGTCGATAACGGCTTGGGCGAAATCGCCATCCTCCGAAAGAAAGCCATATCCAGGGTGTATCGCGTCGCAACCCGTAGATCGGGCGGCGGCGATTATCGCCTCCTTGTTAAGATAGGTTTCACGAGCCGTTGAGCCAGCAAGCGCGACGACCCCTCCAGCTTCCTGAGCGGCCAGTGACTTTTGGTCTGGATCCGAGGCCACGAGTACCGTCTCAATTCCCAGACTCTCGCAGGCTCGAATAATTCGACGGGCGATCTCACCTCTATTTGCAATCAGTAACTTTTTAATCCTAGAATACACTGCGGCTACCGAACCCTTTTTTGCGTAAGGCGTGTATGACCAATCCTACTGCACCCGTGACTCATCACAAAGTTATCATTTTAGGCTCTGGCCCCGCCGGGCTTACCGCGGCTATCTACACCGCGCGCGCTAATCTCTCGCCACTTCTGTTGCATGGGCCATTGGCTGGTGGACAGCTTACAACCACAACGGATGTTGAGAATTTTCCGGGCTTTCCCGAGGGCGTTATGGGACCTGAGCTCATGCAACTCATGGAGAAACAAGCATCTCGATTCGGCACGACCGTTGTTGTGGATACGGTGATGAAAGCCGATCTCTCTCGTAGACCTTTTACCTTGCAGGGCCAGTCAGGTTCTTACAGTTGCGACTCGCTGATCATCGCCACTGGCGCCGCGCCCAAGTACATAGGGGCCAAAAATGAGCGTGAATTATTGGGTTTTGGTGTTTCAACGTGTGCCACGTGTGACGGGGCGTTTTTCCGCAACAAGGTAATTGCCGTGGTTGGTGGTGGCGATTCCGCGTGTGAGGAGGCTTCTTTTTTAACCCGCTTCGCGAGCAAGCTCTACTTGATACACCGCCGAGAGAACCTGCGCGCGTCAAAGATCATGCAGGATCGGGTGCTCTCCAATCCAAAGATTGAGATGGTGTGGAACAAGCACGTTGTATCGGTCGAGGGCTCCAAGAAGGATGGCGTAACCGGTCTTGTACTCGAGGATACTCAAACAAAAGAGACCTCAACACTTGCGACCGATGCGCTCTTTGTGGCGATTGGGCATACGCCCAACTCGCAGCTATTTGTTGAACAGCTCGGTATGGATTCAAACGGGTATCTTCTTCATGAACCAAACTCTGCCTCCACTCGAGTGCCAGGCGTATTCGTGTGCGGAGATGTTCAGGATCACGTCTTTCGTCAAGCCATCACAGCCGCGGGCTCAGGGTGTATGGCCGCTATCGAAGCTGAGCGGTGGCTCGAGTCCCACCATCAGTAAAAGCGATGAACCAATCACTCAGTAGTTGTAAGCGCCCACTCGGGCGCTTTTTTTATGCCTGTGGAATTATCCACGCTATCCACACCTGCCTGTGGAAAAGATTTTAACCAGGTTAAAGTGTGGATATTTTTATGCTCTACTTCCAGCTTGTTAGGGTAGTTTTCCACAGCACAACACAAATCCTGTGGATAACCTGTTGGCTGCTGGAGGAAAACCAGTGAGCAACTTGAGGATAGCTTTCAAATAAAAAGAGGGGGTCATCTTTCGACGACCCCCTCCTCTCTTGTAGCGTCAACGCTCTTCTAGGCTTCTTAGGCTTTGAGAGCGATTAGGAAGGCGAGAATTACGAGCGACTCGATCAGCGCCATACCGATAAGCATCGGTACGAGAAGCTTTCCGCCAACTGATGGGTTGCGACCGAACGACTCAAGCATCGCTGCCACAGCCTTTCCCTGTCCCATGCCGCCACCAATTACAGCCAAACCGATCGCTAAACCGGCGCCAATAGGGCCAAACGATGAACCGCCAGCAGCGTGACCATCCTCAGCTACAGCTGAAGCGATCGGAGCAACGGCAGCTACGAGAGCCGCGGCGCTGTAGGCGAACTTTTGTGCGATTTTTCCTAATGTTTTCATCTTCATCTCCTTGTTGTTGATGCTACGTGAAACTTATAAAAGCGATCTAATACTCAGTGGTGCTCGCTCTCTTCGTGCTGCGTGGCGAGCATAATGTATATCATTGTGAGAACTGTGGGAACGAATGCCTGCATAAAACAGACAAATGTTCCAAGCGCGTAGAATATTACTGGAACCAGGTACGGGACGAGCCCTGTAAATGTCCCTAGAACCATGTGGTCAGCGGATATATTCCAATAAAGACGAAGGTTTAGAGTGAGAATACGAAGAAACGTTCCAAATACCTCAAGCGGAAAGATGAGGAATGCCAGCCACCACACCGGCCCAGCAAAGTGCTTTATGTAGTGCACACAACCCTGCTCTTTAATTCCGTAGTAGTTAAAAGAGAGGAAGATGAAGAGCGCTACGGGAACCGTTGTCCATACGGACGTGGTTGCCGCTGGGATTCCCGGAATAAGACCAATGACATTAAGAACAAAAACGTAGAGAAATACGGTCCCTGTAATTGGTAGGTACTTGCGATTCTCCTTGCCCAATATCGAATCCTGAAACGACACCAAGCTATCAATCAGAAAATCAGCTATCCCGGCCGACGTAATTTTCGCGTCAGGAACGACTCCATCTTGCGCGCCTAGTCTATTTCTCTTTCGTGAGAGGGTCTTAGCACACCCCGCGCCAATAAAGATAAGCGCCATGCCAACCGCGATCGCTGTTGCCAGCTTTTGATGGTTAGCGTCGGTCAAACCGAGAGAGTGAAAATAGGTGTAATGGTTTTCCATAACTAAGCGGCTTTGCCGGGCTATGTTGTATAAGATTAGGGGAAAGAAGGCAAACGCTTGCTACGTTGTATAGGGCACTCAAGGTCACAATCGCGCACTTAGCGCAGCCCACGCGCGAGGACTCCAAAATCAACCGCGAGCACTCGCAGGAATTTTTGTTTAATTCACTTGAAATAAGCGCTTTTCGGCGCTACCATCCACTCGGGCTCGCTTCAAAAAATTTCATCTAAATTCTTGTAAAATTTTCCCCCCGTACTATAACGCTTCTTCTGCCTTCAGATGGCGGGGCGCGTCATCACGACATGTCTCCGCCTCGGGTTCACCACAGTGAGAGGAACGATGAGCGAAAATCTGGTGCCAGAATCTTTTGGCCCGAGCGATATCGACGCTGCTGAGATCATCTCAGCTTCATCTTCTCTTTCCACCAATCAAAAAAATTCCAGCAGAGAATCATTAGGTGAGCAATCTCTTCACAGCAACTCGCTCGAGAGCGCTCAAGAAAATACGATTGAACAGTGTTGGGCGCTTGCGATCGCTGATGTATGCAAGAACGCTAACCAACACATCGTCGCGGCATACATAGAGCCATTGGAGTTGGATGCTGCCGCTTCAACAACAGCGCATGTTATCGTTCGAGGCCCATCGCGATTAATATGCAACTACGTTACATCTCGATTCGCGAGCTCGTTGCGAGATCGATTGGCTCACTACGCGGCATGCGGAGAGTTGTCTCTCTCCGTTGTTCCTGTTGAGCGCCCGGCTGAGTCGGATGAGCAGGGTGACGATGAGCGTAAAATTCCAACGCCGTTTGTCGTAAGGAGGGTTCGAAAGACTGAGGCGGGGGACTCGGAGCAGCAACCTCAGAACTCTCAGAATACTGCGGATAATCGGCCTGATCCGATTGACACTCAGGTCTATAATAATATTAACCCTCGCTACACGTTCGCTGACTTTGTCGTTGGAAATAGCAATCAGTTCTGTCACGCGGCCGCTATGCGAGTGGCGGAGAAACCGGGCCAAAGCTACAACCCGCTCTTCATCTATGGAGGCGTAGGTCTTGGAAAGACTCACTTACTGCACGCGATCGGTAATGCTGTCCTGCAGCGATCGCCGTCCTCGCGAGTCTTGTACATGTCATCGGAGACATTTACCAACGAGCTGATTCTTGCTCTCCGTCACGCCAAGATGGATGAATTTAAGCGTCGCCTTCGAACCATCGAAGTTCTCTTAATTGATGATATTCAGTTCATTAGTGGAAAGGAGCGCACACAGGAGGAGTTCTTCCACACCTTCAACGCTCTCTACAGCGCCAAACGTCAGATCGTTATCACTTCCGATAAAATTCCTACCGATATTCCTGGAATTGAGGAGCGACTACAAACTCGTTTCTCATGGGGACTTACTGCTGATTTACAGGCACCTGACTTCGAAACCCGCGTGGCGATCCTTAAACAGAAAGCGCTCGTAGATGAATTCAATCTTCCGCACGAGGTAAGTCACTTAATCGCTGAGAAGATCTCGTCGAACGTTCGTGAGCTTGAGGGTGCTCTGACGCGACTACACGCGGTAAGCTCTATTCAAAGCGTTCCTATCTCGCTCGAAATGGCGAAAGCTGCTTTGAAGCCGCTCTTGCAACCAAAAGTTGTGCATGTCACGGTCGATGACATCAAAAAGGCGGTTGCTACTCACTTCAATATCAAAGTCAGCGAGATAATCTCAAAGCGGCGTACCAAGAACCTCTCCTTTCCCCGTCACATCGCGATGTATCTCTGTCGTAAACACACGACTGCCTCATACCCTGAGATCGGCGAGCACTTTGGTGGGCGTGATCATTCAAGCGTTATTCATGCGGCTACGGTCGTATCAAGCAAGTTATCAACAGATGCGGAAGTTAAGGGGATAATCGAAAGTATCGAGAAATCAATACTCGGGTAAATTCAATAAAATCAATAATATAGTAACCATATCCACAGTTTATACCTTCTGTGGATATCTCTCTTTTCCAGTGTCTTTCAACATCTTTTTCCACAACCAACAAAAGCCCCTCACGATATGTTTATCCACTCTGTCTATGCGTTCAGTTCGTGAGTGGTGTGGAAAAGGTTGTGGATAAGTTGGGTATAACGCGTCAGCTACTACGTCGGGGCGGTGGTGCTGGGATGGGGTGTGGAAAATTTAGAAAATTACCCAGAGTTTTTTCACACCTTTTGATCGCTATGAAGTATAAAAAAAACAAAAGTTTAAGTTGATTTTCCCCAGAGAGAAGCCTTACTTATTACTATTCACTATCTTTATTAAATATCTAAGTACAAATAGGAAGTCGAATGGAGATCACAATTCCGAAATCAGAGCTTTCAAAACTCCTTCACATCACGTTGGCGATAGCCGAGAAGAAGTCAACGATGCCTATTTTAGGAAATCTACTCTTAAGCGCTGAGGATAAGAATTTTAAAGTCACGGCAAGTGACCTTGAGATTACAGCCGTAGCGTCGTGTGGCGCGACGGTAAAAAAGAAGGGTTCCATTACGGTCGGAGCGAAGGTTTTCGGCGATCTCGTGCGTGAGTTGCCGGATGGTGAAGTGACTATTCGAGCTGGGGAGCGCGATAGAGTTGAAGTAAGCGCGGGGAGCTCAAAATTAAAGATAGTTGGTATCGGAGCGGAGGAGTATCCAGTTCCACCAGGTCTTAGCCTTGAGACTAAGAGTAAGATCTCAGCGCAGACGCTGAGCGAAATGATCAATAAAACCCTCTACGCAGTTTCTCTCGACGAGGGACGATACAACATGAATGGCGTGTGTATGGAACTCGTGAAGGAGGGCCGCGCGCATTGCTTGCGTATGGTCGCGACCGATGGGCATCGACTCGCGCTCATCACACGACCACTTGAGGGAGTTGCTTTTACTGGGCTGACGGAGAAGGGAAGCAAAAAGGGAGATGGTGTAACAGACCACATCATCGTTCCCCGCAAGGGTTTGACAGAGGTGCGTAAGGCACTCGAAGCGGTTGGTGATGCGCCGGTCGGTGTTGATGTAATTCAGGGCTTCCTCGTTGTGCAGGGCTCATCGTGGAAACTCGTGGTACAGCTCGTTGATAGTGAGTTTCCAAACTACGAGCAGGTGCTTCCAAAAGCGGCTGGTACCAAGATCGCGGTGCTGAGCTCGCACCTAGCGCAGGCTCTCAAACGTGTTTCGTTGGTTGTGAGTGATAAAAATAAGGGCGTTCGTCTCGACTTCTTCCCAAACCTTGTACGGATATCAAGCTCATCTCCCGAGGTTGGTGAGGCTCAAGAAGAGCTTGAAGTTCAATACAAGGGACGAGACTTCTCGGTAGGATTTAACGCGCGCTATTTGATTGACACGCTTGGAACTGTTGGTGAAAACCAACCCTTCATTCTTGAGTTGGGTGGAGAGACCGGCCCAGGAAAATTCTACGCTGAGTCAGATGAGTCATCGATCGGCATTGTGATGCCGCTTCGTTTGGACTGATTCTTAATCGATTGGCGAAAGTTGCAGCACCCTGTCTCACTAGCAGCGTACCTGGTATGTTTGCGTCGAGCGTGGTGACAGTGTGCATGTATCGAAATTAAAGACCTATAATTTTAGAAACCTCGCCGATCAAACGGTACAGCTCGCTCCTGGAGCGGTGTACATCACTGGCCTCAATGGAAATGGGAAAACCAATCTCGTTGAGGCTCTGTATATCCTGACAGGCTCTCGTTCGTTTCGAACCAGCGCTAACGCTGAGCTTCTTAAGTGGGGTTCGCGTGAATCATCTGTTTTTGGAACCGTCGTTCACAAAACAGGGGCAGACGAGATCGGTATCTCGTTTTCACCCGGTGAACGAACGGGATACAAAAACGGCGCTAAGGTTGAATCGGTCGCGGACCTGATGGGGGTATGTTCGGTGGTTGCCTTCTCGCCAACTGACCTCACCCTTGTGAAGGGCTCTCCCTCCCACCGTAGGAAGTTTCTTGACCGACACATGGTGGATGTACAACCGAACTATTTAAACACCCTCATGGCGTACCAGAGGGCCTTAGCGAGCAAAGCGGCGCTTCTCAAGGAGTCGGGAATCTCCGTTGCGGAGCTGAGACCATGGAACGAGTTACTCACAGAGTACGGTGGAAAAATTGTTGAAAACAGAGTTAAATTTCTGATTTCATTAGCAGATAAAGCAAAGGGCTTTCACGCCGAATTTGCCCAGACCGATGGAGAGCTGAAACTAACCTTGGAGTCCGATTTGGTTAACAAGGAGGGAGAGGTTTCGTTGGACCATATAGCGGCAGGATTTGAACGGGTCGCAAGCCGCGAGATAGCGCTTCGCTCTACAGCGTATGGACCCCATCGAGATGATGTCGCAATAACGCTCCAAGGGAGTGACTGTAGAGCGTTTGCATCTCAGGGCCAAACGCGAAGTGTGGTGTTATCGCTCAAGCTTGGAGTGATCGATCTTCTCGAAGAGCGCTTACAGGAGTCGCCTACGATTGTGCTGGACGACGTCGATTCTGAGCTTGATGCGGGGCGTTCCGATCGGCTTTTCGGAGCGCTTCTGCGAAAAGGTCGCCAAACCATAGTCACCGGAACCTCAACACCACCACAACAGCTTGTTGGTGATTCTAGCCTGCAGATCATTAGAGTAGAGAACGGATCTGTTTATTCGTAGTTGTTTCAATGGCTTGAGATGTTTTTGCCGGGATAATCCACAGGCGGTGAAAAGGTCAGCCGAAGCCTTAAAAATAAGAGCTTTTTACCCTCCCGAAGAGTTGCTTAAAAAAACAATAAATTTAGTAGCTTATAAGATTCGATCAAAAAAGGTTTGCTCTTTACCAAACAGATCTAACTAGCCTACAATATTGCAGTTATCCCTTAGTGGAGGATGTTTAATGAGCACCGCGCCAACAACCCAGTCAACTGACCTCGTCTACGATGCAGGGCAGATCAAGATTCTCGAGGGGCTAGAAGCCGTTCGAAAACGCCCAGCGATGTATATCGGGGATACTTTTTATCGTGGGTACCACCATCTGGTCTGGGAGGTTATCGATAATTCAGTCGACGAGGCGCTCGCGGGATACTGCACAGCGATTAAGGTAACGATTCATACCAACGGATCTGTTTCGGTTGATGATAACGGGCGTGGTATTCCAACAAGCATTCATCCAACAGAGGGTGTGAGTGGAGTGCAGGTCGTTATGACAAAGCTTCACGCCGGAGGAAAGTTTGAGAAGGAGGCCTACAAGGTCTCCGGAGGACTTCATGGCGTGGGAGTGTCTGTTGTAAACGCGCTCTCAGAGTGGCTCAAGGTCGAAGTGCGTCAGGCAGGAAAGCTCCATGCGATGGAGTTTCGGCGTGGCGATCCAGTTGAGCCGCTTAAGGTGATCGGCAACGCGGAGGGAACTGGAACCAGGGTAACATTTTATCCAGACCATACGATCTTTTCTGAGCACAAGGGATTTACCTACGATACGATCGCGCACCGCGTCCGAGAGCTGGCGTTTTTGAACGCCGGACTTCGATTCACGCTCGTTGATGAACGCACCGATAAGGAGCAGGAGTTCTATTTTGAGGGTGGTATTAAAAGCTTCGTTTCGTACATCAACAAATCGAAGAGCCCGATCTTCCCAGAGCCTATATTCATTCAAGCCAAGCGAGATGGAACGAGCGTCGATGTGGCGCTGCAATATAACTCCGAGTACCAGGAGAATATCTTTACCTACGCCAACAACATCAACACCCCCGAGGGTGGAACGCATCTCGTTGGATTCAAGGCCGCGTTGACCCGTACGTTGAACAACTATGCCAACAAGAACGATCTCTTGAAGGGCTTTAGCGAGGGAATTCAAGGCGACGATACTCGTGAGGGATTAGTAGCGGTAATTAGCGTTAAAATTCCGGAACCCCAATTCGAGGGCCAGACGAAATCAAAGCTCGGAAATAGCGAGATCAAGGGCTTTGTTGAGCAAGTAGCGGGCGAGGCGCTCGCTAAGTATTTTGAGGAAAACCCGGCGATTGGCAAAGCGATTGTGAATAAGTCGCTTGAGGCGGCGCGCGCTCGAGAGGCGGCTCGAAAGGCTCGCGAGCTTGTGCGACGCAAAGGCGCCCTCGACAGCGCAGCGTTGCCAGGAAAGCTCGCTGATTGTCAGAACGAGAACCCCGAGGAGGCGGAAATATTCATAGTCGAGGGAGAGTCGGCCGGCGGCTCAGCGAAGCAGGGTCGTGATAAGAAAAATCAAGCCATTCTTCCACTCAAGGGAAAGATATTGAACGTGGAGAAAGCGCGCTTTGATAAGATGCTCTCGTTTGAGGAGATTCGGGTTCTCATCACGGCTCTCGGAACAGGCATCGGACCAGGAGATTTTGATTGTGGCAAGCTCCGGTATCACAAGGTGGTTATCATGACAGACGCGGATGTTGATGGAAGTCACATCCGCACACTGCTCCTTACATTCTTCTATCGCCAAATGCAGGAGGTGATCCAGAAAGGCTACCTCTACATCGCCCAGCCGCCCCTCTACAAGCTCAAGAAGGGCAAGATGGAGCGCTACGTTAAGAATGAAAAGGACTTTACGGAGATCATCATCAACGGTGGCGTGGATGGTGTGACGATCGAATCAAACGATAAACGATCAACGAAAGCGAGTGACGCGGCCGCTCTTTTTGTTCGAGTTCGCGAAATACAGCACTCACTTGAGGAGATCCAACAGGAGCGCATCGATGAGCGAGTGATCGTCGCGCTCTCCGAGGCTGGACTTGGGTTGAGAGAAGATGCCTGGAAGCGGGCCGAGATCGAGGCTCAGCGCGACGCGATTGTGAAAGCGCTCAAGGTTAGGGTTCCAATCGAGCCAAAGGTTGAGATTGTTGACGATCACGATGGCGAGGTGGCGATCAAGGTTACTTCACGCCAACGAGGCTCAACGTACGAGACACTCGTTACTCGTCGCTTGTGGATCTCGGATAAAATTTCAGAGGTTCGACACGTGTACGTGGACGCTCGAAAGCTGGTTGGTCAGGGGCCCTTCACGGTGATTGCGTCGGGTGAGACAAAGGAGCTTGAGAAGCTGGAGTCGATTGAGCAGGTAGCTGACTGGATCGATGCGCGCGGTAGAAAAGGACTCTCAATTACCCGTTACAAAGGACTTGGTGAGATGAATCCAGAGCAGCTCTGGGAGACAACAATGGATCCTCAGGCCCGCACACTCCTCCAGGTGACTATCGATGACGCCATCGATGCCGATCAGATTTTCACCGTTTTGATGGGAGATGAGGTCGAGCCGCGTAGGAAGTTCATTGAGGATAATGCTTTAAAGATTAGGAACTTGGACATATAAACTGGGCCTTAGGGCCCTGGTTTGTTGACCCTTGTTGATATCTTCGATACCCTTTAGGCCTCCGCTTAAGATGTACTTAGGAGTTAGTGTTATGGCATCGCCAACCAAAATTACCTGGAATCGCAGAAACGCTCGCGACGCTAAGCTCGCGCAGAAGAGAAACAAGAGGGCTAATAAGAAAGCCGCGAAGAGCGCTACCAAGGCGTAGTTCTCTCTCCTCTCACCATGGCTCTACAGAGCCACGCTCGTTTCTTTTGAAATTTACCTCAGCGCTCGCATAATCCTATCATGCAGCTCATGGGAGCTGCTTGTGATAACGCACGGCACCGTGCGTTTTGGGCTGTCTCGATAGCTACCCACGGGAGATCCGGTAGCGTCAGACACACGAGCTCCAGCCTCTTTCGCAATAAATGCAAGGGCCCCACCGTCGATCGCTTGGCATGGCATATTGATGGTAGCGATAGCTGAGCCCTCAAGGAAATCAGTAAAGTTGTATCGACCAGGCTGTCGGGAGTACTCCTCAACGATATCTCGTACCTCAAAGTGAGGAGAGAGTTTTCGAATGAGGTCGGGTTGATTAAACACCAATATCGGGCCCGAGGCCTGTTGTAGGGTCAACCTCGTTCCACCACCTCGCGCTCTTGCTTCCGCGTGAGTCAGACGAAAAGCCCCCTCTCCTCGCGTGGCGACATAGCAGATATCGCGACGGGGCATGTAACACAGAGCCCCAACGATCTCGCTTTCACCGTGAATCGTAACGATCACCTGATAGTGCGCTCGATTATCGATGTACGCGCGAGTGCCATCGATCGGATCGAGAAGAACCTCAAGCGGAGCTTTTTCGGAAAAGTACTTCGCATTGAGCGAGGAGTCCTGCTCCTCCGAGAAAAAACTAACCGCTGGGTATTGGGCTAAGAGAGCGACCTCGAGATAGCTCTGAATAGTGAGATCGGCGTCAGAGAGCGCATGATGAAAAGCTGTCGCGCCGTCCTTGGCTTTGTGGGAGCCCACGCGATTCTGAATATAGGCGCTGTAGTCTCCAGCTGTCGCGACGAAGGGAAGGAGGTAGCGGAGGATCTCAAGGGGAGTCGTCATAACCTAATTCTCACCCGTGCGAGCTTCATTCGCCACACGGTATTTTTCACCTAAGCGGCGTGACCAACAGATGCTCAGCAGCCCTGTCACTGGTGATGCTATCGACCCCACGGGATCGGAAGTACTCCCAAGTGGCGCTTTCATCGAGACGCGAGGTAGCTACGTTTATGAGAACTTGTATCCCAGCGCGGTGTGCGTCAGCGATCGCGTCGGAGCTAATCCAACGTTCAAGCTCGACAAATTCGACTTGCTGTGCGATAGCGCTCTTGAGATCGTGAGGCGAGAGGCAGCGAGCAAGAATACGAGCCGCGGGAAAAGACTTTCTAAGCATAGCGACGCGCTCGGGGTTTCTTACCTGAACGAGGACACGTGATAGGAGCCCCATCGACTGCGCGGTTTCGATAACCTTTCGGGCAAGGGCATCTGACTCTCCCTTGAGATCAACCTGAAGGGAGCTACTTCCCTCTCGGATAGCGGAGAGAGCGGACTCAAATGATGGGATAGCGAGCGAGCGCTGCTTGTTAAGGAACGCCTCACTGCGCTCCTCATGCGAGAGGGATTGAATCGGTCGACCATGCAGTCGTGATGGGGAAAATGAATTGCCAGATGTGAGGCTTCCATCATGAAAGAGAAAAAGCTCTCCCTCGTGTGAGAGACGCACATCGACTTCAATAAAGGGAATCTTGTGCTGAACTGAGCTTGTGATCGCGGCGAGAGAATTGTCGGGCAAGTCGCCATGGATCGGTGGGCCACGGTGGGCCGCGACAACCCGCGCCAGCGGGCGTTGGGCGACAAGAGGCGGGATGTCAACCATCGATACGTGAACACAACATCCAACGAGATGGATAAAAAAAAGGGTGAGAAGCAGGATTATTAGTTTATGGGCGCGCATACAACGCGACATCATAGCGTGGCCCGTGTCCACGCTGTGGATAGGGAGTCAGCGTATTCGTTCCATAGCCAACCGTTGTGTGCCTTTATCCACTGCAGCCGCACGTTTGGTTTCGCTTTGTGGAGTGCGTAGAGCTCCTTGACGAGTTCTAGGTTTGCTATTGGCCCAGTGCTACGCTTCCATCCTCGCTTTTCCCACTGAGGGGCCCATTCGTTCACTGTCTTTACGCACAACTGACTATCCGAGTGGATCTCGATATCAGCGTCATCAGGGAGATAGGAAAATGCTTTTATAAGGGCCGTAAGCTCCATGCGATTGTTCGTGGTATCGGGATCATAGCCATGATCTTGAGAGATTATTTCTCCATTGATCACGTATACGAAGCCCCAACCACCGGGACCAGGATTTGGCTGACAACCACCATCGGTGAATACCCCGGTTTGCGGACCAGCGGAGTATGATTGGAGAACCTCTTCAAGGGTCATGCGACACGTACTACGAGATTTTTTGACGGAGGCGAGTCATGAGTCCTGAGAACTTCTCTTTTCGGATGATACCGGAGAACTCATTTCGGTAATTCGCGACGAGCCCAATGTTCTCAATGACAACGTCGTAGACCTGCCAGGAATCGTTGTGGATCGAGAGCTTATAATCAATTGGAAAGGTATCTCCCTTGCTTATGACCTTGGTTTTTACTATCGCGCGTGGTGGTTCAACTTGCTCGCTCTCCACTGTAACCATGCCAGGCTTCACAGTCTCAATTTTAGAGAGGTACGTGCGAGCAAGGAGCTCAGAGAAGACAGAGGTGAAATCAGCTTGCTCCTCGGGAGTTATGTCGTTCCAGTTAGGGCCTAAAGAACGCTTGGCCATCTCGGGAAAGTTAAACTTTGGGTTAATGAGCTCTCGGAGTTTTGAGCGGCGGATGGCTTGCTGCCCATCTCCAGGATGCGCTGAAGCTATCGTGATAATGCCATCAATCGTCTTTTGCATCTCGACCTTCGGAGATGACGCTGGATCAGCATGACTCACAACGGGAGCGCACAAGATACCTACGAGAGCGAGGAAGATTGATAATTTAGTAGTCATACTGTGGCACCTCCAGTGATGCGCTCGTTGTTAGCGGCGTAGGCATTAGCTCTTCTTGTCACTCTTGTCGTCATTAGAATCCTTTTCATCTTTCTCGCCGGTAAGGCTATGCACCACCTTGCCGATAACGTCTTCAAGGTCGACGACTGATTCAGTCTCCACGATTGTGCCCTCAGCGGGGATGTACGTGGTCGACGCTCCACGTGATATTTTTACGTATCGATCTCCGATGATACCCTTGGTTCGGATCGAGGCGATATCGTCATCCTTTACCTTGACTGATTTGTTGATTCGCAGGGCGATTCGAGCGGCAGGATCTTTGAGATCAATCGACGAGACTACGCCGATTGGAACCCCAGCTATCTCGACAGAGGCTCCGTACTTAAGGCCTGAGATATTATCGAACTCCGCGTAGATCGTGTACGCGTTTGTGTTCCCGATCTCAAGACCAGCCAACCCTACCGCGAGGTACGCAGCGGCGCCAACACCCGCCGCGGCGAAAAGCCCAACAAACAGCTCCAAAGAGAAACTGCGCTTGGGGACGGCGAGCTGTGGCGCTTGAGGTGAGTTATTGAATTTTGATTGGTCCATCCGTTCTCCCATTCAGGAACTGCTGCACAGCGGGGTCTTGAGACGCGGTGAGTTCGGCCGGGGTTCCCTCGGCTATGATCGCTCCTTTGAGGATCATAGCAACTCGGTCCGAGACCTGAAATACCTCCGGAAGCTCGTGGCTTATGACGAGCCCCGTAAAGCCCCACTGATTCTTGCATGCGTTTATTAAATCGTACACCTCTTGCCCATCAAGAGGGTCCAGTCCGGTGTTTGGCTCGTCTACGAGGAGCACTTTGGGCTCAGTAATGAGCGCGCGCGCCATGCCGACACGCTTGCGGATTCCGATCGAGACCTGTTCGGGGAAGTTTTGGAGGTACGGAGTAAGGCTTAAGGACGCGGCCATGTCGAGAACCTTGGAGTGCGCCTTGGTGGCGCTCAAACCGACGCGCTCCCTGAGCGAAAAAGCGATGTTGTCGTAGATCGTCAATGAATCGAAGAGCGCCGCCGATTGGAAAAGCACCCCCAGAGAGCGGCGAATATCGTTACGCGCTCGCTCGGTGCGAGCGGCGGTCATATTTTCCCCTCCGATGTACACCTCACCGCGATCGGGTGTCATGATGCCCATGATTAGTTTTAAGAGCACTGACTTACCGACACCGCTGGGGCCCACAACGGCCGTGGTCTTTCCTGGTTCGATATCGAGTGTGACCCCTTCCAGCACCACCTGCGAGCCGAATCGTTTGTAGATATTGCGCACTGAGATCATCGTTTATTTCATGAAGACACGAGTGAGTACGCTTGTCAGGAAGTAATCGACGATTAAGACCGCCACGGATGCCGTAACAACCGACTGCGTAGTGGCTTTGTTAACACCCTGCGCGCCAAATCCACACGTATAGCCTTTGTAGCAACTCACCCATCCGAAGATGAGCCCAAAAACGGTCGCTTTGATAAACCCTGAGTAGATGTCAACGAGCGCCACAGCGGACTCGATCTGGCTCATAAACGTTCCCGCGCTCAGACCAAGAAGCCCGACAGCGACGACGTATCCACCAAAGATACCAACAACATTAAATATGCCGCACAGAAGGGGCATCGCGATTACTCCAGCAAAGAGACGCGGCGCCATCAGATATTTTATTGGATCAACCGCCATAGAGCGCAGCGCGTCGATCTGCTCTGTGATGCGCATAATCCCAAGCTCAGCGGTGACAGCTGAGCCCGCACGGCCAATCACCATGAGCGCTGTGAGAACAGGCCCAAGTTCTCGTATCAGGCTGAGTGCTACAGCGGGACCGGTATAGGCGTTGGCTCCAAATTTTGAGAGGGTGTATTCGCCCTGCACCGCTAAGACCGCGCCGGTGAATAGACCGATCAGCGCGATAACAAGGGTCGAATTAACGCCGATCTGAAGGATTTGGGAGAAGTATAGGTACGGTCGGTATGGAGGGCGAATCAAGGCAACCATTGAACGAAAGAGAAAGATCCAGGAACGCCCCCAACGCTCGGTCGTCTCGATGATGAAAGCTCCAAAATGCTCAATCGTTGTCAGTACGCCCATCTGTAGTTATCGCTTGAAACCGAGACCTATTACGTAAAACTCATTCGAGGAGTTGCGAGTGGAATCAAGCTCCGATCGAATGAGCTTATTAAACATTGGCCGAGCTGATTTGACAAACCCTTCGACCTCGCCCCCCTTAAAGACCTTGGCGACAAAATTTCCGCCCTTTTTTAAGAGCTGCTGAGCGACGTAGAGCGCGAGCTCCGCGCACGCCACGGTTCCGGCCTGGTCGGCTTCTTTAATCCCAGTGAGTTTTGGCGACATATCGGAGATGACACAATCAAAAGAGGGTCCCGGGTGTCCCAGAGTCTCCTCAAGATCGCGAGCGTCACCCGAGAGGAGATGGCAGCGAGGATCATCGATGGGCTCAAGTGGCTGCAGATCGATTGCGGTTACCGAACCGTTAGGACCCACATATTCAAGCGCCACTTGGGTCCAGCCGCCGGGCCATGCCCCTACATCAAGAACGCTGGAATTGGGCGCGATGATTTTGTGAGTAGCCTGGATCTCCTTTAATTTGTACGCCGCGCGTGAGCGATACCCCTCTTCTTTAGCTTTCTTGTAGAGGTGGTCCTTGCGGTTGTAGCTGGAAGACATCGCCCAACGGTACCAAGAGGAGGCCTCCAGCGCACGTGATCAAACCCCGTCTTGGGCTCTAATTTATTGATTTTTCGTAAATACGAAACTTTTTATGCCCCTCTTTCGATTGTATATAGAAAAAAACTTGAAGGTGGGGGTCTTTTGACATAGAAAAAGAATAGAAATATCGAAATGGAGGGCGTATGACGAATCAAGTGCTCGTAACAGGAATCGACTTGGTGTGTGCGATGCTAACGGTGGCCTACATCGGGAAGCTGGTCTTTCAGGGGCTCTCGATGGTGAACCCAATCGCGGTATCATGTAGCGTCGCCAAGGTCTCTCTTAGAGGACAACAGATAGGCCCCCGTCTGCGCTAGCCCAAGCGGCGTAGCGATGGGGAGATCTCATCCTCAACAATTGCGACAAGTCGCGAAAAGGGAGATCCTCATCTCCCTTTTTCTTTTCTGTGGCACATTCCTTAAGGATAGGTAGAGGGACTCAATAGGAGAGCGCCCAATGTGGCGACATTAGTGGTCTCATGGTTAGTATGCTCGGCGATCAGAATAACGTATGTGGTACAGTGGCTGAGATGGGTGACGCAACAGATTCCTCGAGTGATGGCGTGTCAGGTGATCTTTTATTGGGACTGAATCCACCCCAACAGGAAGCCGTGCTGCATGGTAACGGTCCGATCCTTGTTCTGGCTGGGGCAGGCAGTGGGAAGACACGGGTATTAACTCACCGGGTCGCGAACCTCGTTCTTAATCACTCTGTGTGGCCCGACCGAATCCTTGCCGTGACTTTTACCAATAAAGCGGCGGAAGAGATGAGGAATCGCCTCTTCGGACTGCTTGGAGCTCGCGCGGGTAGAATCTGGATCTCGACGTTCCACTCCGCGGGGCTAAGGATTTTACGACACAACGCCACGCACCTTGGGTACTCCAACAAATTTATCGTCTACGACGATCAAGATACGAAGGGCGTCGTAAAGCAGGTATTGCGAGATCTCGCGATTGATGAGGAGCGCTACCCGCTCGATAGCTTTCTTCGCGCGATCGATCGCGCCAAGAACAACCTCATTACCCCGGCAGACGCGGCGCAAAAGACCTTCAACGTAGAGACTGATTTGCAAGCCCAAGTTTACGATCGCTACCAAAAGTACCTTTTGCAAGCTGACGCCATGGATTTCGGAGATCTCTTGATGAACGCCGTGCGAGTGCTTCAAGAGTTTCCGGAGGTCCTTGACTACTATCGACACACACTCCACTACCTTCTCGTTGATGAGTTTCAAGATACCAACAAAGCGCAGTATCGATTTATTCGTTTACTGTCCGAGCCTCGACGTAATCTCTTTGTGGTTGGTGATGATGACCAGTCGATTTATGGATTTCGAGGGGCGAATATCACGAATATCTTAGAGTTTGAAAAAGACTATCCAAATACTAAGGTTATTAAACTTGAGCAAAACTACCGCTCAACGTCGACGATCTTAAACGCGGCGCACGGCGTCATCGAAAAGAATAAAACTCGAAAAGCCAAGAAATTATGGACATCTGGCGCCGCGGGTGAGCGAATCCGAACCTTCATCGGATACGATGAAAATATGGAGGCGGAATTTATCGCCGCGGAGATCAAGCGACTCGTCTCTCGTGGCACCCCCTATTCGCAGATCGCCGTGTTATATCGAACAAATGCCCAGACCCGCGCGTTGGAAGAGTCCCTTGTTCGAGCAAAAGTGCCGTACAAGATCTTTGGTGGCTTAAAGTTTTTTGATCGAAAAGAGATTAAAGATATTCTTGGATATCTAAGACTCTTAGTGCATCCAGCGGATAACCAAGCTTTTCAGCGAGTGGTGAACACCCCTCCGCGGGGTATCGGTGCTCAGGCTGTCCAGGAGATTATTCAGGAATCACAGGGCCGAGGGGTGCCCTATCTTGAGGCGGCGCTTGAAGTAGCCACCAGGAACAAGAGCGTAAGGAAATTTGTCGAACTGATAGCTGATTTCAAGCTTGAGATGGGGCGAGCGTCTCTTGGCGCTCTGATTGGCTTGATTGTAGAGCGGAGCGAGTACGGGCCGAAGCTCGCCGCTATGAAGGACCCCGCCGCGCACTCCCGGATCGAAAACTTGCAAGAGTTGGAGTCGCTGGGCCGGACCATGGAGCGAGAGGGAGTGCCAACCGAGACAATTATCAAGGACTTTCTCGATAGAATCTCGCTCACCTCGAGCGCTGATATGCCCGCCAATGAAAGTGGCGCCGAGACGGGCGAAGCGAAAGTAGAAACGGTGTCGCTTATGACGCTACACCTAGCCAAGGGTTTGGAATTTCCGGTGGTGTTCTTAAGTGGAATGGAGGAGGGGATCCTTCCTCACTATCGCTCCCTGGATGATCCAACTGGTCTCGAGGAGGAGCGACGATTGTGTTACGTCGGCATCACGAGAGCGATGAGAGTTCTGTATATGACTCGCGCCTATCAGCGAGGGATGTTCTCTTCGGGTGGAACAAGGGCCGTAAGTCGTTTCGCCAAAGACGTAGACGCGCAATCGCTGGAAGCCGTAGGCACCGAACTCTCGCAGGGCGCCACGTTTATGAATGGATATCCCCGATTTTCCTTCGATGATGATCAGGATTGTAGTCGCGAGGAGGAGCGCGAATCGAGGTGGGCTAACAAGAAAAAATCCCCTTCGTATGAGAAAAAGGAGGCGCGCCCAAGCGTATCTCTTGAGCAGATTAAAAACCTCCTTGCCCCCGCGGATTCAATACAGAAGCAACCAAGCACACCCAAGGAGTACTTCGAGAAGAGTCCCGCGGCCCTTGAACAACTTCAGGCAGGGATTCGAGTGATTCATCCGACCTTTGGTCGTGGTGTTATCGAATCAGTGCAGGGCGAGACCACGTCAGCGATGGTCGTCATCGCGTTTGATACCTTTAGCGAGCACAAAAAGCTGGTGTATCGATTCGCCAAATTGGTGCTCGAGTAAGGTCGCTTAGAGATCCGTAAGATCCCCCTCCTCTGTGATTTTAATGTCTTCGTAGGGAGAGGTTTTTCTACGGTAGAACTCCTGAGCGATGCACGTCAGAAATCCCATGACCTCGTTATGGTCAGCGTACCGCATCTCAGACCCGTATACCTTCTCAATTAAAAGGCTCACGATGTAATTCATATGTCCTGGCCGTAGCATGCGGTCCTTTGGAATGATCTCAGCCAGAGAGTTAAGAACCTCTTGGTACTGTTTCCGATCTTTGCGCGAGATATATGGCATACGACTACGCTCCTTTTTCGTAAAATGTTTTATAGTCCTCTACTTCATTAAACTGTGGCATCGCCGGCGCAGTGCCTGGTCGTGTGGTTGAGAGTCCAGCAACCACTGTCGCGTACCGCAACGCCTTGCGAACATCACCCTCAAAGCGGGCTAGGCCGGCAGCCAGGCCGCCGTTAAAGGCGTCACCCGCTCCCGTTGTATCAATCGCGTTGACTGACAAACTCTCGGTCCTCACAATCTCACCCTTTTGGACACCTCGCATAGCTTTGTGTGGTTCGCCACGTTGGTAGAGAAGAGAGCCCGCGCCACCCAGAGTCAGCACAATGGTGGCTGAGGGAAGTGGCTCACAGATCTCTCGAATCGATTGATCTGAGAGCTTTGTAAAATCCTCAGAGTACGTCCGTCCTGACACACGCTCCAGGAGATACGCCGCTTCGGTTTCGTTGGGCGTGATGCAGTCAGCTAAGGTTAGTAATTCGATCGATATATCAGGGTTTATCGGAGCTGGATTAAAGATCGAGAGCACCCCTCGCTCGCGAGCCCAACGAAGAGCCGCTTCAGCTGATTCGAGACTACTCTCAGCTTGGAGGAGAAGGACTGAGGGGTTCGCAATCGAGTTGAGTGCCGTTATGGTGTGCGTGGGAGTAAGGTGCTCGTTCGCGCCGAGCGCTACGACGATGGCGTTCTCTGCCCGGGCGTTGACCACGATGGACGCTGCTCCCGTAGGGTAATCGCGCAAGGTTTCAAGAGAAGTGGAGAGCCCCTCGCGAGAGGACCACTCTTTGTACCCTTGACCGAACAGATCGTCACCGACGGCGCCAATAAAAAGAGTTTCGACTCCTTGGCGATGGGCAGCTACTGCCTGGTTTGATCCCTTGCCTCCTGGCCCAGTGAAAAATCGGCCGATTCGGGTGGCTCCAGGCTGCGGGAAGGAGTCAACGGAGAACGCGAGGTCCTGCACAAAACTTCCGAGCACCGCTATACGAGCGTTCTTCATAGTCCGCGCTCCAGTTTCGAGGATATGAGCGACTCAATCTTCTGAGCGGTGAGAAGCTTATCAAAATTTCCTCCAGCCATCACTTGCAGGAGTTCATATGCCGAGCGTTTCTGCGCGGGAGTCAGTAGAGGTGGCGTGACCCGAACTTTGTCGAGCGCCGCTATCACCATGTCAGCCAACTGGGAGGTCGCGGTGAGGGCCGCGTCGGTTGGGGAGAGGCCCTCCTGATGTAATCCGCGCTGGTAGAGGCTGATGCTATCAAGGAGCAGGACCTCTGTTCGTGGGTAGTCGGCTACCATGAGGTTCCACGGCAGGGTGCGGGCGTCTCCACCGAGCCGAAAATCGGAGCGTAGAATAACAGAGGGAATATCGAGCATCTTGGCGACTACAAACTCCACCACGGTGCCCGAATCGAGCTCCGGACCATCAAAATGAAAGAGCCCAAGATCACTTGAGGCGACATGAAAAAGATCTTGATTGCGGATCGCGGTAGGAGTCGTCTCCCGCTGTTCGTGGTCTTGAGGAACAAAACAACGATAGGTGCCACGAGAGCCTCTCAGGAGAGCGTCCGCAAGGAGCGCGTTCCCCACCAGGTGTTTCATGGAGAAAAGTTCGCCAGCGAAGTAAATAGTGAAAGGTTTCTGCATGGAGCGTCCTATACGAAAGAGGGTTTCTCTGCTGCCACTCACTACCGTTGTACCCTATCTGGGGCCTCGATAGAAAAGAAATTTTACTGTCAGGATGGATGGACGCCGTGATTAGCTTTGGGCACGATGAGGGACATGGGAGCGGCAGATCGTAAACTACACCGGGTCGGTCACACGTTGGTGTGCGTGGTTGGGGCGGTTGTCCTGTCATTGCTGTCTCTTGGGCTCTTTGTCGGGAACGCGGGAGAGCACTCGATCTCGGTGGCCTCTGATGAGGTTATCTATGTTCGTGTTACTCAGGGGATCCTACATGATGGATCGTGGTTTCCTCTGCGACATGGCAATTCACTTTCTTTCGAGAAACCCCCGTTAAAGCTCTGGCTTAATGCCGTGGCGCCGCTTGTCTTCGGCGAGAGTAATCTTAGTTATCGGCTGCTCGATGCTCTTCTAGGATGCCTCGCTGTTGCCCTGACGGTGGCACTGGCGTTTCGGATATTTGGGTCGTTTGTGGCCGCATGCTCAGTGGGATTGCTAACACTGGGTATGCCGGAATGGATGATCTCTCACCACAGTTTTCGAACGGTAGTGCTCGATGGTTTGTTGACGGTTTTGACGCTGGGAATCGCGTGGTTTTCGTGGCGGGAGATTGAGGAGGGCGGAGACCGCACAGAGCAAGCAAGCAGGTTGCTTACTATCGGGGTGTTATCCAGCTTGGGTGTGCTGACAAAGAGCGTGGCAGGATTTGTGCCTCTTGGATGCGCCGCGATGGCTATCGGGGTGGCACGCGTGGCTCGACTGAGAACGAAGCAGGCGCTCTTCCTTCTTATTCCCTTCATTGTGTTTGCTGGGTATCTGATGGTTCTCGTGGTCGCGGGCGGTGTTGAGGCGCTGAAAACATTCTTGGGCGTTGAGATAATCGATCGCGCCGTAGAGGGTTTTACGGGTCACAATACAGGAAGGCCCGGCTTCTATGGATGGTATCTCTTTGTTCGCGGTGCTGCCGCTCCCCATCTTCTCTTGCTGGTGGGCTGTGTGGGAGCATGCCTTGGAGCGCGCCGTGATGCCCGATATCGTTTTATATTGGTGTGGAGTTTTGCGCCGGTAGTTCTGTATTCCTGCTCAGCGTCGCGAGTGCCGTGGTACCTCAATCCATTTCTACCTTTTACCTGTATGGTGGCCGTGTTCGGCACCCTTTACCTCGCGCGCGAGATACGTGAGCGCGTCGCGTGGGCGCTTGCGCGATGGGTAATGCTTTCTCTTCTGATTTTGATTCCTAGTGGCGTATCAATAGCCCATTTTTCGCGCGCTCTAGAGCGTCACACGCGGGTAGTCAGGGATGATACTGAGAGACTAGAGCTGGATCTGCTTACCGAGCGACTACGTGAGAGCTATCAATCTTTTAGCGTGGTTGGAAATTCCATCTCTGGACGTTCAAATCCAGTCCAAGGACGCTTTAATGTGGAGGGAATCTACCGCCAGAGCTTGAAGCCTGATCTACGCGGGGAACAGAACGCGTCGTCGATACGCCCCGAGATCGGCCGAGTCTTTCTGGTCCGAGAGGAGGATCTCAGCGCTCTTCCTGCAGGTTGGAGAGAGCTAGGACGCGCCGCACCCTACGCTGCGCGTCGTTGGTCTGTCGTCGCCGTTGTGTACGAGTAGCGAGCGCGTTTAGGCTTGAGGGCTCGAAGAGCGATCTCGGCTAGCATCGTGACCAGGGCAAACATAAGGAATAAACGGCCTAAGGGCTCCATGTCGCTTGTTTGTTTGAGGAGCGGTTTAAGGTCCTCGCTCGATGGATCAAGTTTTCCACCAGACGCGGAGGCAAGCTCGCTTAGGAGCGAAAGGTTTGGCTTGCGGTATGAACGTTCTCCAAAAAGCTCACCTGAGAGGTTCCAGGCGACCTCAGGAAGTGTCGCTTCGCCGAGCACGAGGGTGGCGCGGTATGTGCCCGCGGTCGCTTGAGGGAGGCGTGCCTGGAAGTGCCCGCGCTTGATCTCAGAGAACGAGACGGTTGTGGCATCTCCGGTTGGTGACACGATCTTTGCTTTAACTTCTCCGCCACCAAATTCCTCAAAAAGCGAGAGATCAATTATGGCCTCATCTCCCTCAACCCACGAGCGAAGCTCAAAAGGGATATCGATCTCCTTCGCGGCGCGTTTTTTTCGTGATGACTCGATCAGATCGGACCAAAACTCCTGAATACGCTCCCATCGCATCCAGGGCGCTGACCACCGGCCGTTAGCATCAGAGGTAAAGGCGAGTACTCTCCCCTGCCCCACTGACCAGGAGGCCAGCAGTGGATATGTGCCCTCAGTGTCAGTAATGACGAGCTCTGTCTTTGCCGAATCTCGCTGGAGCGTCTCGACGAATCCACGCAGTGGTGGAAACGAGGCGATGTCGGTCGAAACGCGAGGATCGGGACCAGCTCTCACAGGTAGATCCGGCTCCTCTTTCAACGTTTTCTCTCCACTGGCGACCTTGATATCCGAGAGAAATACTTTGGGGAGATTACTAGGATCGGTCGTCTGATAGAAAGCTCCACCCCCACTCTCAGCCATACGAGCCAGGAATCCATCGTCAGCATCCGAGCCGACCATAACCGTTGAGACGGTGATCCCGAGCAGCCTCATCTGCTTAATCAGCTCAAAGTAGTACGGACCGGGATCGGGAAGCTTGCCATCCGTGAGCACTATGGCGTGCTTTCTTCCAGCGTTGACCCGAGCAAGACCTCGCCGAGCCTCATCGAGCGCTGGATAGAGGTTGGTACGGCTAGTCGGGAAGAGGCGGCTTATTCGAGTCAGCGCGGAATCTCGCACGGATCGTACCTGCGAGATCGGGAGAGCGATGAAAGGAACGTCATCAAAACCGATCACACCAAGGTAATCATCATCCTTCAAAGATCGAACAACCTCCTCTGCGGCGGCCTTGGCAAACTCAAGTCGATTGTCGGTAGACATGCTGCGAGATTTGTCGATAACAAGCTGCACCGCGAGATTGAGGCGTTTTTTCTCTTGGTGCGGCTGAACGAGGCGCACCGGGAGAAGCTCCTCAATCGCTGAACCGATGTAGCCTCCGAGGCCGAAGCTGCGATTTCCACCGATCATCACCAGACCGCCACCACCGCGAACGTAGCTTCCCAGCGATGTTCTCAGGGAGTTTGGGAGGTCACTATACGATATATTATTCAGTATGATTGCTCGGAAATCAGAGGAATGAATGTTCGAGTCAAACGACGCGCCCGCTTGCAGTGTTTGGAGTTGGTAACTCTGCGACTTGAGAATCTGCGCGAGGTAGCGCTCATCTTCAGCGAGCCCGGATAGCACGAGGACACGATCTCGCTTCTCTCCGGAGAGCCAAATAGCGCGTGTCGAAGCGTGCTCACCCGAGCTGTCACGCCATGAAAATGTGGCTTGTATAGTATGGAGGCCCTCAAGAGCCGGATCGCTCTGGGCGATGACAGAGAGGTCTTGCTGAGCTGGGATCGTAACCGCTCGGGTCATGATAACTTTGTCGCCGTGCGAGAGCTCAAGTGTCCCATTTTGCGGGGTGGCGCGACGATTTGTAACGGTTGCCCGTATGTCGACACTTTTTTGGGCTTTTACCGTAAGTGGCGCCCGTAGCTGGGATACGGAGATCTCTTCATCGCTCGATTCCCCGGGAGCAGTCAGAGGAAAGAGCGCGCGTCGAGACAATCCTGTCGCGTTGGTAGCCTTGCCGACGGTCTCATATCCATCAGATAGGAGTAGCGCAACCGACTGCGTCTCTGGAAAAAGAAGAGCCTTCTCAAGATTTGAGCCACCCGAATCGAGCTTCTCCCAGCTTTGCCTGATCGCGGAGTAACTATCGCTTGATTGGCTAGGAATCGCCGCTGTTCCGACATTTTTCGCGAACGGCACGATAGAGAGAGGAACGCCGAGCGCTCGCGCCAATCCGTGTGCCTTCGAAAGAAGCTCCTCGCCTTGGCGTTGAGATATACTCGCTGAAACATCGAGGAGCGCGATAAGTGTGTCGGCGGGACGTTCATGTTGTCTAAACGGTCCAGCGAGAGCTATCACAACCGCTGTGCACGTCAGGGCGCGGAACATAGCCGCGATGATGGAGCGCAGGTCTCGCGCTGAGCGCTTCCTAAGAGTCCATCCTATTGCGATGAAAATCGGTAGGGTAAGTAGGATCAGCGATGGATTAAGTAACCTCATATACGGCCCCACACAGAGCGACTTCGCAGGCGACGGATGAGATCGAGACATAAGAGGACAAGGGCAGCGGCGGCAAGGAGCCTTTCAAGTGGAATATCTTCACGTTTTGATGAGCTGTTCCTCGCGGGCACATTCGAGAGCTCCAACGTCGAGACGTTCGATATCTCTGATTCCGAATCTGAGAAGGCGTTGAAGGCCCGAAGCGTTGCGGTATTTAGCGTGCCCGAGTTTGAGGTGAAGGCAACAACGCCAGGCTCATCGATCGACACCGACCTACCGGTCAACGTTAATTCTCGCGTGGTAGGCGCTACCATGCTGGCTGAGGATATGGTGGCCGGGAGCGTAGCGGCGCCAAGAGATCCTTGGCGAGAGCCTCCGGCTACATCATCAAAAAGCCAGCGAATCATGTTGAGGGTGAGAACACTCAACGTCGCGGAGCGGATGCCATCGAATGGAAAAAGCTCGAACCCAGTGATTACATATCTGGCTCCCTGCTCTTCGCCGGCGCAGGCGATGGCTCCACGCGGAGAGAATAAAATCGGCGTCGCGGAGTCGGGGCACTCAAGCAGGGAGTACTCAGGAATAACAAGGAGAGCCGGTTGCACGTAGCGCAGCAGCGGGTGAGATTCCGCCCAGCGCGTGACAGGAGAGTCGGAGTGCGCGGGCTGAGCGACGGTGGCCCCGGACCACGCGAGCGCGCCCGGAGGAGGAAAAACTACGAGCGAGGGGGCGTGGGGGATCGAAGCTGGTGATACTCGGTGATATATCGCGCGCTGATCCGAGAGGTTCTCAGTTGGTTGTCGGGAGCGGAGGGTTAGCCCGGGGAGGGCGTTGAGGCCAAGTTGAGGCCCGGAAAGCGCGCTGGCGAGCACAACGGAGTCATCCTTAGAGGGGCGGGCTATCCATGCGTCGTTGTCAAGCGCGAGGGCGTCTGTTTGAGACGCGTCGTGAGGAGAGGCGGAAACCTTGCAGTGGCTCCACGCTTCAGGGAGAGGAGCGAGTATCACAAGGGTAGATTGTTTTGGGGCGAGTGACACAGATACGGGCCCAATCGGAGTCGCGCGCGAAGAGTCCGAGGTGACACACGATGCAGATACGTCTATACGCAGAGGCGCCGGACTTGAGGATACAACCTCGGCTCCAATTGATGATCCATTTGGTGATGCCGTAGCCTCGAGCGAGCGAATCCAAACATTCGTTAGATTCTCTGAGTTGTGCGGAATAGATACTACTCGTAAGGCGCTTGGTGAGGATGGGGTAGCAACCACTTTATCTGTATAGATCCAGACAGCGTCGTACTCGGGAGAAGCGATGAGCGGCGCGATCGCCGACGTTAGGTTGTCAGAATGGAAGCTTTGCGGGAGAGATCCGAGGGACTCAAGAGCGGCTGGCGCCGAGACGCGTGGCGTGGAGATGGGAACCAGTCCGTTATGAGCGGCGAAAACGGTAAAACGAGAGGTGGCGCTGTCGAGGGTAATATCAAGTCGGGCGAGACGCTTCGCTGTTTGAAGGCGTGATTCTCCATCCCTGGAGAGACTCGCCATGCTCTTGGAAGAATCGATCACCACGACTATTCGGGAAGTGCTGCTCGAAAGGAATAGGCCCGCTGCCGCGAGGGCGAGAAAAGAGAGAATGAGGAGCTCTAACCAAAATTGAAGCGGAGGAACAAATGACCGCCGGGCGGTGAGGCGCTGGGGAAGTTTCGCGAGGAGAAAAAAAGTAGAGACCACTCGCGGCGCGTTGAGGCCCCTGCGTCGGAATATATACACGAGCAGTCCAACTCCAAGAGGGATCGCTGTGAGGAGCAGTGGAAAGATAGCTCCGATGGTTGATCCGAAGATGGTAATCATACGAAGAGACCCATCCGCTTAATGGTGTCGATAGCCACGTCCTCAAGCTGAACGTCATCGGTAAGGGTGGTCGAGACATACGATATCTGGTTTGAGAGGCAATGGCTTCGCAGGGCCTCATTGTGCTCTACAAGGAGTCGCGAGTACGTTTCTTCGGCTGCCCCCGAGATCTCAATTCCACGAGCCTCACCGGTTTCGCT
This sequence comes from bacterium, assembly GCA_017853915.1. Classification (GTDB taxonomy): domain Bacteria; phylum Bdellovibrionota_C; class UBA2361; order UBA2361; family OMII01; genus OMII01. The sequence continues at coordinate 23,883 of JAFMIS010000001.1, read as the reverse complement.
ATCCAGACACGCCGAGGATCCCTCGAGATTAGTGAGGGTTGAGTCGAGTGGGCCTAACACTTGAATAGCGTGAATCTCCATGTTTCGCGCCCGGAAGCTAGCGAGAGTTGCCGCGATAGAGGGGGTTGGAAAAAGAAAATCCGATATCACGAGACATATTCCAGGAAAGCGAGTTCGGGTTGCCGCGCGCCGAGCCTCGTCGACAACATCGATATTCTCTGGGGCATCCGACACGACATACTCTGTCGCGGCGTTGAGGAACTGAAGCAATGGAGCGAACGCGCGGCCGCCCCAGTAACTGGTGCTGTTTGGGCCACCGAGCACGGCGATGGTGACGGGATCCTGAGTAGCGAGAGCGATATACGAGGCGCAGGCGGCGATGCGGGTCGCCAGATCCCATTTAAGGCGTAGTGAAGTGTGGGTGAGAGACCTCGATCCATCAAGGATGATATAAAGCTCAACGTTCTCCTCCTCCAAATAACGCTTCACGTAGAGCTTGTCGCTACGGCTAAAGAGGTTCCAATCAATCGCCCGTGGGTTGTCTCCTAACTCGTAATTTCGATACTCAGCGAATTCCACCCCGTGGCCGCGGCGCTGCGAGCGGTGAGCGCCCTGTCGCATACCATAAAATGATCGCCTGGAGCGAAGCGCCAAGGCATCGAGTAGTTTGAGGGTGTGAGGCGAAAGCCGCATTGTAGCCTCGTTACTTAGCGTTGCGTATCTCCTCGATGAGGTCATCCGCGGTTACGCCGTCTGCCTCCGCTTGAAAGTTCAGAATCAATCGGTGACGGAGGGTTGGTTTGATAACTGAGCGGATATCCTCAAACGATAAGTTAATACGACCGTCCAACAGGGCGCACACCTTAGCGGCGAGGACGATCGCTTGCGCGCCACGCGGACCGGGCCCGAAGCGCACGTATTGCTTCACATGTGGGGTGGCGAAGGAGGAGCTCGGCGTAAGAGCCCCGGTTATTCTGACGATGACCTCGTTCATCGGGTCGGATACTACTACGTGGCGCACGATGCTCTGCATTCGGGCGATCTGAGTTGAGGCCTCAGATGGTGAGAACACCGGCGAGATCTCTCGGGTCACGGTGCCAGTCGTGCGCGCAAGGATCTCCTTTAATTCTCCCGGGGCGGGGGCCGCGACGAGGATTTTGACTAGGAATCGATCGAGCTGTGCTTCTGGGAGAGGATAGGTGCCCTCAAGTTCAATAGGATTTTGGGTTGCAAGTACAAAAAATGGCTGAGGAAGCGGATAGGTCTGATCAAGTACGGTAACCTGGCGCTCTTCCATGGCTTCAAGGAGAGAGGCTTGAGTTTTTGGAGTCGCGCGGTTGATCTCGTCGGCCAATACGATGTTGGCGAAAACAGGCCCCTGTTTAAAAACAAATCGACGCGGACCACCGGGCTCTTCGGTCAACACCTGAGTTCCCGTGATGTCGGATGGCATAAGGTCCGGCGTAAATTGGACTCGTTTGAACGAGAGCCCAAGGGTATTCGAGATCGATTTAACAAGAAGAGTCTTTCCTAGGCCGGGCGCGCCCTCGAGCAGAACATGTCCCCGGGCGCAGATCGCTGAGATGGTGGCTCGAACCACCTCTTTCATACCCACGACGGTCTGATGAACCTCCTGCTCAATTCGAAGAAAAGAGGATTGGAACTCCTTAATTCCCTGCTCCAGGGAGCTTGCGTCAGTAAAACTAGAACTATTCATAAAGGCTCAATCACTCGGTGTAGTCTATCAGCGTGGTGAAAAAAGGTTCCCTGGAGGGTAAAGGCGAAACGAGGCGGAGTCAGCAAAAAACCGCGGGCGTATCCTCGAATCGACCGAGACCTCTGCTCGGTCGAACGCCCGCCGATGTTTGAGATACGCCGAAGGGTTTTTGACGGTTCCAACGAAGTCGCGGCCCAACCATCGAACTTTACAACAGGAAATCATTTTTCATCACCCTGCCATGGATACTATTTCATGACTAAAGCCATCGCGGTAGCTCCTCGTGTACTCGAGAAACGCCTGATTACACACGTCACTTTAAAACATCTCGATACTCCAATGGGATCTGTTGCTCTGTTTTTTGAGAAGAGGCTTTTGGTTTAGCGAGGATCACGTCTTCGATAGTTGTCTTGGGCTGAGCGGGCGCGTCGTTGGCCTCAAGATCGGACTGATCGCCCGTAAAACGGGAATCGAGCTTCTCGTTGGCGCCTTGTATCTGGACCTCTTTAAAGCGCTCTTTGCCACCGAGACCGGGACCGGGCGGTCCCTCAGGCGCACCCTCGCGCGCTTTGGCGTTTCGGTCTACCTGGGGCGAGTCTCCCCCGGTTCCTTCGCGCTCTCCCTGCTTATCTGGATTGTTAGTACGCTCTTTTTGATCAGCGCTGGAGGCGCTTGATGTCTCCTGGCCCTGGGAGTTTGATCCCTTGGAGTCCGAACCTTTTCCCTTGCCCTGCTCTTTCTGGGCTTGTGAGTCGGTCGATTGCGTATCTGATTTTTTTGCACCTCCCTGTTGGCTTTGATCTGCAGGTTGGGAGGTGTCCCGCTGTGATGAGCGCTGGGCCCCCTTTGATGCCCCTTGCTCAGGTGAGTTTCCGTTTGAGGATTGAGAGCCTTGTTTGTCTCCCTGTCCCTGCTCTGACTTGCCTGACGTATCGCGAGGCTTTGAAGCGCCTTGAGAGCCATCTTGAGGGGCCTCCTTTGGTTGCGCAGATTCGCTCCCAGAGTTGCCAGAGCCCTGTCCGTCTTTTGATTCCTTTTGCTCCGATCTGTTTAGCTCACTTTCAGCTTTTGAGAGCGCTTCCTCCAGCTTTTCGGTTCCTGATTGTGAGTCTGAAGACCCGGACTCCTTTCCTTGAGAGCCGGGTTTTCCCTGTGAGCCGGATGACTGGCCGCCGCGAGAATCGTTCTGCTCGTTAGAATTCTCACCATCACCGTGACCCGTGCCTGAGGGATTGCCGGATTGGTTGGGAGATGTGCCCTCACCCTTACCCTGCCCCTCGCCACTTCCCTGAGTTCCACCACTCTGCTGTTGCTCCGAGTCCTGTTGAGAGTTCTCCTGCTTGGATCCTTTACCGGAATCGCCCTTCTGGGGAGAGTTCTGATTGGAGTCCTGTTGATCACCAGAACCATCTTTCCCTTGGCGCTCTTTCGAATCAGATTGCTCGGGAGATGAGCCCTCGCGCGACGTAGAACCGGACTTGGAAGTATCCTGCTGCTTTCCCTGTTGCTCGTTGCCCTGCTGCTGGTCGTCTTTGGATTGTGAGGGTTGGTTCTGAGAATCTTGATTGCCTTGCTCCGGAGGTCGCGGCTGTTCTCGTTGGTCTCGTTTTTTTTGAGGAGCCACGGTTTTTTGTTGGTTGTTTGGGAGGGGCGTTGGTGTTGTAGAGGGAGATGTAGCCCCAGGTGCCGGATGATCCTTGTGAGTGGAGTCTGACGGAGAAGCCGAGATTGAGGAGCTGATGGATTGATGGGAGATCTTTGCCGCATCAAGTGAACGCCGCGTGTTTTGGAGGGCGGTTTTGATGGCGTCGGCGCTCTCGGTCGGATCGCTCATGGTAGAGATCAGGCGCTCGGCCTCCCGCTTGACGCTCTCTGGAATGTCGGGGCTCTGCTTCACGATCTCCTCAATTGAGGCCGCGATTTTCTCTAATTCCGAGGGTGGTCGCAGAGCCTGGAGTAGAAGCGCGGCCGCGATAAAAATAGCTGTCGCGATGAGCGATCGTTTTTCGGATTCTCGCATGGAGTATGGAGCTATAGAGCGGGCTGATAGTGAGGATGGGAGCAGGCGAGCTAATTGACTCTCAAGCAGCGCCGTTTGTGGAGACGCGGGCGAGTGAGAAGCAAGTTCAACGAATGAGACAACCCGCTCTTTGGTATGAAGTTTCTGATCGAGGAGCTGAGCGGCACGCAGTGGCGATACGGCAAGCGAGGGAAGTTGAGATTTTGTCACCCACCACAGGATCGCCAGAGATGCCCCAACGCAACATAACGCGAGTGGTCGAGAGTAGGACTCTGACACCAGGAGGACGAGAATAAACGCGCTTAGGCCTGACAGGGAGAGGAGGATTGTCGCGATGATCTCATTTCTCCGAATCTGAACTCGTACCGCGGAGATGAGGGGGTAGATCGGAGTAGGCATCGGGGCGGCCTACGGGTTGGAGCCGAGAGCGTCTTGGGCGGTCCCTTCCGGAAGTGGCTCTACGCCGGCCAGGGGATCGTCGTTGAGTTCCGCGGCCGCTGGATCGATCGCATCCTCACCGGGAGCGGGATCGACAACCGGGCTTCGATTCTTTTGATACTGATTCACGGCGTTGACGTGTTGGTCGAGCGTTTCAGAGAATATGTGACGCCCATCGCCATTGCCTACGAAGTAGAGAAAGTTAGTGTCAGTGGGATAGAGCGTCGACCGAATAGCGTTAATACCGGGGCTGGCGATAGGCCCAGGCGGCAAGCCATTGATGACGTACGTATTGTAGGGCGAGGGAGTGGTGAGATCCTTTTTGGTGATATTGCCATTAAAATTCGGAATGCCGTAAATCACAGTTGGATCGGCCTGCAGGCGCATCCCTTTCTTGAGACGATTGTGAAAGACCGAGGAGATGACAGGCTGCTCTTCGAAATTTCCCGACTCTTTTTCAATAATCGAGGCCAGTGTGAGAACTTGGTGCAGAGTCATGTCGAGGATCTGGGCCCGTTGAGTCCACTCGGGGAGCCAGCGCTTGGTGAGCTGCTCCCGCATCGCTTTAATAATCTTGACTGGGCTGGTGTTGCGCGGGAATTGATAGGTCTCGGGATAGAGATACCCCTCGAAACTCGTGGCGTCGATACCCTCGTCTCGTAAGAGCTGCTCATCGCGCGAGGTGGCTTCAAAAGCGACCTTCGAAATTATGCCGGCCTGTTCAATAGCGGAAGCTATCTCGGATAGATTCATGCCCTCCTTGACAGTCACGCGCCGATTGAACATATCGCCGCGAACCATTTTGTCGAGAATCTGAGGTGGAGTCATTGAGGGAGAGAGTTCATACTCGCCCCCTTTTATCATCGTATCTTTGCCCTGCCCTTGAGCGAGAATTCGGAAGGCGAGATTGCTTCTAATTATCCCTTTGGACTCAAGATCGAGCGCGATCTCTTTAAATGTTTTCGGGGGAGTGGCATCGATCAGTACCGACTGTGTTTGCTCAGGATCCATCGCATCAAAAAAATAATGATTGAGTTGAGAATACGTCACATACACGACCACCAGCGGTATGCAGATATAGAGGAGATAGATAATAGCTTTTCGTGACACGGTGCCTCGTTAGGGGTTAGGGGTCGGTGGATTCAACTCAAAATACCGATCAAGAATCATACACGCCGCATGCGCGTCGATCTCAGTCAGGCGCGCTGAGGCGGCCTCCGCGCGCTCTCGTGCCTCGTCTGATGAGAACGCTTCATCGACATATACAATTCTAAGAGATGTTCGCTTAGCAAGTCGATTGACGAAAGCTTCAATATTCTCACACTGGGGAGTGCGCTCTCCGGCGGGACCGAGTGGTAATCCCACCACGAGCAAGTCGGCCCCCCGTTCTTCGAGGGTGTCGAGCAGGGCTTTTTCGGCTTTAGCTTGAGCGCGAGGCCAGACCGCTACCGGAAAAGAGATCCGTGCGGAGGAATCCGCGGCGGCGCATCCCACCCGAACCGTGCCCACGTCAATCGCGACTACTACCATCAAGCTCCTTACCCCTACCCCCCAGACCTGCAGACACCAGGATAGACAAAACAGCGTTATATAAAACAGAGGGGTGCTTGTTTATTAGTATATATCCATCATAGAGTCGGGACAGCATGAAACCGTACTCTATTGTAGTTAGGTGTCTCTTAGTAGGCCTAACGGCTCTCCTTGTTGTCAACGGAACCCCGGCTGGTCGTGGCCTTAGGGAGTTTCTATCAGGAGACCAGAGCTCAAATCAGCTGCTCTACGCTAAGAACAGCCCGTTCCAGTCTGAAGCCATGCTGGCTTTAAATGGTGCTAGTTCTACAGCTCCACAGACGCCAGGAATTTCCCAAACATCAGAGCGCTTCGAGCATACAGTTAAAAGGGGCGCGACTCTTTCGTCGCTGTGGCGGGAGATTGAGGGCGCCCCGGAAGCGGTTCATTCCTTCATTGATGCTTTCTCCGGCAAGCATCCAAAACTCAAAGCTGGCGAAGTTGTCTCGATAACGAAGCGGGGCGAGGAGGTTGTAGAATTGCGCCGCGACCTGGGCAACGGCGCTACCTTGGTGATCTCGGGTGACTCGGAGGGAGGATATGTCCCACGCATAGAGCAGATGAGGGTAAGTCTGCGAGAGAGGTCTGCCTCCGGAGTTATCTCATCTTCACTCGTTGATGCCGCGCAGGATGCAGATCTCCCCTACTCTATAGTCGATGATTTTGTGGATCTCTTTGGCGCACGAGTTGAATTTAGAAAAGACCTGCAACCAGGAGATACCTTTACGGTCTCGTTCGAGGAGCGTGTTCTAGAGGATGGTCGCGTGGTCGACACTGGAACTATCAAAGCGGCTTCTCTGTTTTTAAGTGGCGAAATGTACGCTGTTGTACGGGATGTTGCGAGCGACGGCACGGTGCGTTATTTCGATGAAAAAGGCTCGATGCCCACCAAGTCATTTTTGCGCTATCCAGTTCAATTCACTCGTATTGGGTCGATGTTCTCGACGGCTCGATTTCATCCGATTCTTCAAATTTCGCGCCCTCATAACGGTGTCGACTTCTCTGCTCCGATTGGGACTCCAGTGAGAAGCGTGGGAGACGGAATAGTTGTTCACTCAGGATACTCGGCGACAACTGGATACATGGTCAGAATAGCGCATGACTCTCGTTACGTGACTGAGTATATGCATCTCTCCAAGATCTCGAATGATGCTCGCAAGGGCGCTCGGGTGCGGCGTGGAGAGGTTATTGGAAACGTCGGTAATACCGGACTCTCAAGCGGCCCCCATCTTCATTTTGGTCTCTTTGATCGGGGCTCGTATGTTGATCCGATGAAGGCCAAGATCATCCAGAGCGCGCCAGAGATCAAAGCTCCGAAGGCGGTACTCGCCGCGATCGCTGACATGCGTAAGACGCATAAACGGCTCGCGCTTGAGGGAGCGGCTATCGCCAAGAAGAGAGCATGAGCTTCTCTGTTTCTATCCTCGCGACCGGCTCCGAACTTCTTGATGGCCGTGTTGTCGATACCAACTCAAATTTTGTCGCGGGAATCCTGGCTCAACGTGGACTGCGCTTAAGGCGCGTGCTGGTAGTGGATGATGATCGGGAGGAGCTACTGGCGGGTTTAGGAGATCTTTGTTCTGTCTCAGAGCTGGTGATTACCTCTGGAGGGCTAGGTCCTACGACGGATGATCTTACGCGTGAAATCGTAGCCGAGTTCTGTGGTGTAGGTGTCGTTGAGTGTCCTCAGGCGCGCAAACATGTTGAGGAATTCTATCTGAAACGGGCGCGGGTGCTCGAACCAACCAATCTTAAACAGGCGTTGCTGCCCCAGGGGGCGACGATGATTCACAATGAATTGGGCACCGCTCCAGGATTTATAGCCAGGACAGGCGAGGGGCGCGTGATCTGTTCCCTCTCGGGTGTACCGAGAGAATTTAAGCAGATGTTTGTTGATACCGTTGTACCGATCATTACCGAGAAGACTAAGGATGCGCGGCCGATTCATCGGGCAACCTTTAAAACATTTGGTTTACCGGAGTCTGTCGTAGGACGACTGGTCGCGGGTTGTGGATTGCCAGGGGACATAACGGTCTCGTACCGAGCGGCATTCCCAGAGGTTCACGTGGTTCTTAAAACAGCTCGGCCTGAGAATCTCCCTGATGCGTCGCGGCGAGTTGAATCGGCGCTCGGTAGCGAAGTGATCTTTTCACGCGAAGCCGAGCGGGATTTTTTCCAGGAGCTTCAGCGCTTGTGTGAGAAGCGACACATCACCGTCGCGACGGCGGAGTCGTGCACTGGCGGCATGATAGCCGAGTGTCTTACGAGGACACCGGGATCCTCCGCGGTATTCCTTGGGGGCGTTGTGTCCTACAATAATAGTGTCAAACAAGCGGTGCTCAATGTGCCTCAGGAGATAATTGCGAAGCACGGCGCTGTAAGCGCGGAGGTGGTGCGCATTATGGCTCGCGAGGCACGATCTCGTATCGGCGCGACATTTGGAGTGGCTGTCAGTGGGGTGGCAGGCCCAGATGGAGGGAGCGCTGAGAAGCCGGTCGGAACATTCTTTGTCGGAGTGAGTGGACCTCAGGGGGCTCGCGAGGTGCGGTGTTTCTATCCGGGCGAACGGGCTACGGTGCGGATGTATGCCACGTATGTGGCGCTTGATCTCATTCGACGAGAGCTGGAGGCGTTTCCGATCCCGGACGGCTACCCGCTCGTTTCTCGGCAGTAGGGCGTCGCTAGGGCGAAAACTCATCAAGAACGGTTAGTTACAGGGCGGCATAGTAAAAAGTATGATTAACCGATTGAGGCATTCGTGGTACCTTAGAAGAAAGGACCCACATTTGTTGTGGACGGTGTCGAGAGGCCCGTACGTGGGTGTGGTAAATTTTACGAGGCGGTAGTTGAGATAACAGATGACAGGATACGGACGGCGCGCGAGTGATCCCAAAGGGGCTATCAAAGAGATGGAGGTAGCCTTTCCCCAATCAAGTGTGATGCAGACATTAGTCGGTGATGCCGACGAGAATCTTCGAACAATTGAGCGAGAGTTAGGGCTTAAGATTGGACGAACTCCTCAGGGCCTTACCTTGGTGGGGCAGGATAATGATGTTGAGCTCGGGTGCGATCTCCTCATTCAGCTCCGCGGTCTCGTGGAGCGGGGAGAGAATATCTTTAAAGGTGACGTTGAGCGCGCCATAAAGATGCTGTCGGGCAACAGGCGACTTCAGCTTGAGGAGCTCTTCCGCGATGAAATCCGAGTATCAGGGAAGCGTACGAAGATAGTTCCAAAAACGTTTCGACAGAAGACGTACATAGAGGAGATCAAGAGGCACAGCGTTGTCTTCGGTGTAGGCCCGGCGGGAACTGGCAAAACGTACCTGGCGATGGCCATGGCTGTTACGGCGTTGCTGAATAAAGAGGTGAAACGCATAGTGCTGTGTCGGCCAGCGGTAGAGGCGGGCGAGAAGCTAGGATTTTTACCGGGTGATATGGCTGAGAAAGTTAACCCGTATCTCCGACCACTCTACGACGCGCTTCATGACATGGTGGATTTTGAGCGGGCAAAGGAACTCGTTGAGAAGGGAGTCGTTGAGGTGGCGCCACTCGCGTTCATGCGCGGTCGCACACTGTCGAATGCTTTTGTGATCCTTGATGAGGCCCAGAATACAACGTCAGTGCAGATGAAGATGCTTCTGACGCGACTCGGTTTTGGTTCAACCTGCGTTATCACCGGAGATGTGACCCAAATCGATTTACCGAGAGGCGTTCAATCTGGTTTGAGTCATGCCCTTAAGATTCTGAAAGATACATCAGGAGTATCAATCGTGCATTTTACTGACGAAGACGTTGTACGACATCCATTGGTATCTCGAATCATCCAGGCCTATGACCGTGACGAAGCCTAGCGACGCCGCGCGAGCGGAGTACCGACGTCTTGCCACAGCCTTTGTGTGTTTGGGGCTGGTCGCTATTGTCGCTGAGATTATGCTCGGTGTGTTTTTACCCGAGCTCCCGCTGGTGTATCGCTGCGCGCGGGCGCTTGGAGTGGCGTTCGCTCTCGTTACGATTCATATCGGTGCTCGAGAAGTATGGTCACGCGGGGCATGGAGTGAGGGTACGGGGTATACCGTCGTGTACATCCTGACAGCGATCTCGGTGGTATGTTCATCCTGTGTCAAGGTGATCCTCTTGGCGCTCGCGCAGTACGGTAATTCGCGAATGGTTCACAGCGATATCGTTGAGACGTCCATTACGTTCTTGTTGCCCTACACCATGTCGGTACTTGTTGTGCAATCAACGCTCGGTACACGATTCGCGATTATCGCCGGACTAGTCGCGGCGATAGTATTCGGCGCGTACACGTCGCATGTGTCCTTGGTTGTTGGCATTATTCTCTCCTCCTGTGTGGCTGGAGCGCTCGCGTTTCGGCGTGTTCGTTCCCGCTCAAGTTACATACGCGCGGGATTGACGATCGGTTTCGCGATGCTCCCTTTTGGCTGCGTGTCACTGGTGCTTGAGCCATCGCCGAGCGTGGTGGATGGCGTGGTTCGTATAGTGGGCTGTTTTGTAGGTGGCTGCATGAGCTCACTGATAGCGGTCATCGCGACTCCATTTGTTGAGTACTTCGGGGGGTACGCGTCGGATATGCGCTTAATCGAGATGGCAACCCTCGATCATCCGCTTTTGAAAGAGCTGAGCGTGCAGGCTCCGGGAACGTGGAATCATTCGATGGTGATCGGAATGATGGTTGAGTCGGCTGCGAACGCGATCGGGGCTAATCCAGTGGTGTGCCGCGTGGGGGCCTACTTTCACGATATTGGAAAAACAACGAAACCCCTCTATTTTGTGGAGAATCAAGCCCCTGACGATAATCGTCACAATAAGCTCAATCCATCGATGTCAGCGCTCATCATTCGGTCGCATGTAAAGGACGGGGTAGAGCTGGCGCGCCAACACAAGGTCCCGCAGGTTATTGTAGATATGATTCCTCAACATCACGGCACATCAGTGATCGAGTATTTTTATGAGAAAGCGCGCAAAGAGGTAGAGGAGCTAGGAGGAGATCCTGATGAGGTTGATCGCTCCTTGTATCAGTATCCAGGGCCTAAGCCGCAGACGCGCGAAGCGGGGCTCTTGATGTTGGCTGACGGAATCGAGGCAGCGGCGAGAACGTTAAGCGATCCATCTCAGGATAGGATTCAAGGTTTAGTACAAAAAATGCTCAATAAGGTGTTTGCGAGTGGAGAGTTAAACGAGTGTGACCTCACCTTGCGAGATCTGCATGAAATAGCGCGGTGCTTTACCCGCGTTCTTACGGGCATCTACCACCAGCGTATCGCCTACGCTGAGCCAGCCGAGAAGGTGGAGACAGGTGATGCCAGGGCGGCATCCGATGAGCCAGGGAGCGAAAATCTAAAGCGCCTGGGGATTGAGTGACTATGAGAAGAGGAACCCGGGCGAAAGCCCCTGCGTCACGGCCGTGGCGAATTCACATCTCCGTTGAGAGCAAGAAGTTGCGGGTCTCCGAGAGCTATATGCGACGGCTCGTGGGCAACGTTTTAAGTTTCGTGGAGAAGGATGTCGCGCTTCCGGAGGTGCGCGAACTCCATGTGTTACTGGTTAATGATGCGCGCATGCGAGAGATTAACTTTGAGTTTCGTAAGAAAGATAAGCCGACGGATGTCCTGTCGTTTCCACAGTTCACCCCTCGAGAGTTACGGGGTGGTGGTAGGGCAAGCGATCTCAAAGGGCCCTACCTCGGTGATCTTGTTATCTCAACCGAGACGACGATTCGCCAAGCTCAAGAGTTCGAGGTCTCCGTGCGCCAGGAGCTACTGCGGCTTGTGGTGCATGGAGTCTTGCATCTCTGTGGATACGATCACGAGGGCGTTCCAGCTCGCGAGGCGGCGCGCATGCGACGGAGAGAGCGGTCTATTCGTGAGTCGATTGCGCTTGAGGGCTCGTAGCGTCGAGATTGCATCGAGGGTTCATCGAGATGTCCTGTGTGGCGGCATTGACGCGAGTAGCTCGGCAACGTATACCACTCGACATGGCTGCCATCTTTGACCCCTCAGAAATGAAATATAAGCTCCAGGGAATCAACCAACGGGTTGAGCTCCTGAGGGGGTTTCTTTGACATCGCTAACCTAACTATAAAAGTCGAGCAGCTTGAGAGTCAGTCTCAGGCAGGAGATATCTGGAACGACGCGAGCAAAGCTAAAGCCGTGATGCGGGAACGGGCCCAGTGCGTCGAGCGGCTTGACCAGTTTAAGAAGATCGAGGGACTACATTCTGATACTGAAGCAGCGCTTGAGCTTGCTAAGGAGTCAGGCGATGAGGATTTTGTTGCCGAGGCGACCTCGCTGATGAAGGAGTTGGAAGCGGCCGTCAGTGGCCTCGAATTCAAGTGTAAGATGAACGGTGAGTTCGATAGTCAGAGCGCGATTATCGAGATTAACGCTGGCTCAGGAGGCACGGAGGCTCAGGATTGGGGCGACATGCTGCTGCGGATGTATCTTCGGTGGTGTGAGCGCAAGCGCTTTCGTACCGAGATTATGGACTATCAACCGGGTGAGGGTGCGGGCATCAAGAACGCGACCGTTTTAGTCGAGGGGCCGTACGCCTACGGAAATCTGAGGAATGAATCTGGGGTGCATCGACTCGTTCGAATCTCCCCATTTGACTCAAATGCCAGGCGCCATACCTCGTTTGCCTCGGTGAGCGTTACGCCGGACATCGAGGAGGAGATCCAGGTGGACATCAATGAGGCCGACCTTAGGATTGATACGTATCGCTCCTCAGGCGCCGGTGGGCAACACGTCAATAAAACCGACTCCGCAGTACGAATTACCCATATTCCCTCAGGAATTATAGTTGCCTGTCAAAGTGAAAGGTCTCAACATAAAAACAAGGCTCGGGCACTTAAGATCTTAAAGTCGAAGCTCTATGAACTTGGTCAAGAAGAGCAGCGCGATAAGATCGACCAGCTCAAGGGGCAGCGAAAGAAGATCGATTTCGGTAGTCAGATACGCAACTACGTGATGCAGCCTTATCAGCTCGTCAAGGATCTGCGCAGTGACTATGAGACGTCTGATGTTCACGCCGTCCTCGATGGAGAGCTCGATCCGATTATTGAGTCTTGTTTGCTCAAGACCGATTAAGATCCGATATAATTCGTGAAGAGCGATATTAAAATAGAGTTAGCTCGAGAGATCGCGCTCGATGTCCCCTCCCCGAGTCCCGATATCGGGATTCGAGCCGGCGTGGACGCGCTCCATCCTACCTATCGTGGTCGGGTTGTGACGAGCTTTGCCGCCTGGAACTTTCTTGAGCTTCACGGGCATCGCGAGCTCACATCGGTTGCGGTTCACTCCCTACAGGAGTACGGCGTAGGTTTAGCCAGTGGTCGCCACGTCGGCGGCATCACCCCAGCACACCTGACCTGTGAGGCGCGGATTGGGCGTTTTTTCGCGGCTGAGGGAGCGCTGCTTTTTTCGACCAAAAATCAGGCTATTTTAAGCACAATTACGGCTCTGTGCTCTGAGGGGGTGGTGGTTGTTGGCCCCTCGCTTACGACGCTGCCGCTTGCTGACGCGAGCGCCTTGATGGGAGCCGAGTACGTGGAGTTTGAGAGCGAGGATGAGCTACGCCAGATCCTTGAACGGTATCGATTAGCCAAGCGGATCGTGGTGGTGGCCGAGGCTATCGCGTCCGTCACAGGACAGCGCTTGAACACAACACGATTCCTCTCGGCGCTTGAGCAGAGCGGAGCCTGGGGGATGATTGATGAGACAGCAGCGCTTGGGCACTCGGGTCTGCGCGGCGCGGGAAGCGCTGAGGATGTTCCCTCCTCTCCTGCCCTACTTGCGCGGTTGATCAATTTCGCGCCGATAGCTGGTGTCGAGCTGGCCGCGCTGGTTGGCTCGCAGGAGCTGCGTGATGTGCTGGGTAATCGTTCGCGTTACGTTCGTCTTGAGGCTGCTCCTTCAATCATCGCTACGGCGATCGTTGAGCGCGCTCTGGATCTTGTTGAGGTCGCGATTACGCAGCGCGATCGTCTCGCGATGCGATCGAAAATGGTCAGCGCGGCGTTGCGGGCTCAGGGATGGAACGTTGTAAGCGACGAGAGCGCGCCAATCACCGCGATCTGGTGCGAGAGTTTACTAAAAGCGCGCGAGTTACAGGACGCTCTTTTGCAGCGTGGTGTCGTGGTTGATGCACTGGCTGCTCGTGGGCTGCGTCGTAACGGAGCGGTTGCGCGCATTCTCCTGTCGACCGGACACTCTGAGGAAGAGATCACGTGGCTGATGGATAGTTTGCTCGAGGTCCGGAAACGGCTTCCCAGTGCCGATTAGTTATATTATCCGAACTGTTCTGCTGAATAAAACGCAATTCGACAATATGGTTGGTTTAGAGTTGGATATCGATAGCTGTTGCTGCAGTGTCAGCGTAGAGCCCCCTACCCCAACGCTCTCTGCACTCTTGATAGTGTCCTAGTTGATTCTTAGTTTCTCGGTAAATTCTTATTGGGTAGTGGAAGAGCGCAGGAGACGTGCATCGTGGATTTGCGAATTGATTATATCCGTGTTCGGTGCGCACTGGTCTCGATGCGGTTTTGTCTTGGTTGTGATCGCACCGTGTAGCTGTTCCACGTGGAACATGTGTGACTGCAGCGGTGCAAATAAAAAATAAAGAAATATGTTCCACGTGGAACAGCTACAACGCCCAGACGATCTCGTCTTGAGAAAATATTTCTGTTCCACGTGGAACAGTCGAGTGTTTTGTGTTGAGACTGATTCGAACTCGTGATACCTCTACACTCTCCGGTCTAAAGCTTCTCATTATGGCTCAGATAATCGCTCTCGCTAATCAGAAAGGCGGCGTTGGTAAGACTACAAGCGCTGTTAGTATCTCCGCGCAACTTGCCCTTCTCGGTTTTAAAGTCCTGCTCCTTGATTTTGATCCACAGGCGAGCGCTACAAGCGGTCTTGGAGTTGAGAGGCACCCCGAAGGCAGAGACCTATATGATGCCTTTTTTGGTAAGGTGCCACTCAAGGACGTCATTGTTCCCTCTTCTATCCGTAACCTAAGCGTGGTGCCTGGATCCCATGATCTGGTGAGCCTTGAGCTTGAGATTGGCCGTGCACCGGGACGTGAGCTGATTCTCCGCAGTGCACTTGCGGATATTCAGCCTCAATTCGATCTTATTATCATCGACTGTCCCCCCTCCTCCGGCCTTCTGACATTGAATGCTCTTGGAGCGGCTCAATCGGTCATTGTTCCTCTGCAAGCCGAGTACTACTCGTTGGAGGGTCTCTCTGGGCTTCTCAA
Source organism: bacterium (assembly GCA_017853915.1). Lineage (GTDB taxonomy): Bacteria > Bdellovibrionota_C > UBA2361 > UBA2361 > OMII01 > OMII01. The sequence goes on along the minus strand of JAFMIS010000001.1, from coordinate 8,863 downwards.
TACTATCGCTTTTGTTCAGCAGACCTTTAATCCCGAGCTGCAGCTCTTGGGCGTGTTCCTAACTATGTACGACGCGCGAACGAACCTGTCGTTACAGGTTCACCAAGAGGCCGAGAAGCACTTCGGTGAGCGGCTGTTTAGAGCCCGCATCCCAAGGAATATCAAACTCTCCGAGTGTCCTAGCCATGGCCTGCCGATCTGTAAGTACGATCCGCAGAGCGCTGGTGCAAAGAGCTATCTGGCGCTCGCTGGTGAATTGATAGAACGTCTCGAGCTCAACAAGGATAAGCCTGAGGGCGGTTCCGAGGAGAAGGCGGCGTGACGTGTTCCACGTGGAACGTTTTTGAGTAGAGTGATTAATCGGGAGTTTGGTAATGAAGAAGAATACGCGTATGGCATTGGGTCGTGGTCTTAGCGCTCTCGTTTCAAGCGCTGCCCCTGTCGCTGTTGTGCAGCCTCGTGAGCCTGCTAGCAACACCGATCTTCCGTTGGCCTCTAGTGCACCGGAGATAGTTCGCGAGGCGGAGGGGGAGGTAACATACCTGGCAATCTCCCAGATTATAGCCAACCCAAACCAACCACGTCAGGAGTTTTTAGAGCAGGAGATCAATGAATTATCTGAGTCAATTAAGGTACTTGGAGTGCTTCAGCCGATTCTTGTCAGGCCCTATGCTGGCGGCTATCAGATAGTAGCCGGAGAGCGTCGTTTTCGTGCCGCAAACAGAGCCGGCCTAGCGCAAATACCTGTAATTATTCGCGATTTAGGAGAGAGGGAGACCCTCGAGATAGCCCTTGTCGAGAACATTCAGCGCCAGAGCCTTAATCCGATTGAGGAGGCCAAGGGCTACCAGCGCCTGATTGAAGATTTTTCGCTCACCGTACAAGAGGTCGCCGAGCGAGTGGGAAAGGACCGCGCGACAGTGGCCAACATAGCTCGAATTTTAAAGCTCCCGTCGGCCGTTCAGGAGATGGTGCGCGATGGTCGAATCTCCCTCGGACACGCCAAGGCGATTCTCACGGTGAAGGAGCCCGTAGTGCAGATTAGTTTGGCTAACAAGATTGTCGCCGAAAGCCTGTCGGTGCGCGCTATCGAAGCGATCGTTTCTCGCGAAGTTGTGCTAGACGCGTCGCGAAAGACCTCCGCGGGCGAGGGGGCAGAAACGGGTAAAATAACGCGTATTTCAGCCTATCCAGAGCTTGAAGAGCGCCTGAGAAATGCGCTTGGAACAAAGGTCTCGATTCGTAAGGCACGCAAGGGTGGCGCGATAGAGCTGCACTATTTTTCAGACGCCGAGCTCGATCGCCTTGTCCAGATACTGACTACAAGCAGGGAATAATTAAACAGAGACGAAAGTTTTAAGGGAGGATACTCACTATGGCACAGCAAGCACTCGCTACGGATACATACGGATCAAATTCAAAGTTCACCTTAGGCGCCACAGCTTCAAAGGGGGCTGCGACCATTATTGCCGCTGAAACTACCTTCAAGGGCGACATTAAATCCCGCGGGGATATCGTAGTTTCAGGGGTTGTTGAGGGTGAGGTGGTTTCCGACTCAAAGATCGTGGTTGCTGCTGGCGGCTCGGTGACAGGGCGCTTAAGCGCGGCCGAGATAGTCCTTGAGGGAAAGCTTACCGGGGACGCCCATGCTGCCCGTTCGACATCGCTCTTAAACGGCTCAGAGCTGCGGGGCGACGTGACCACTGAGCAGATAATGATCGAGCCAGGAGCCACCTTTGTTGGGCGATGTGCGATGCCGGAGCAGGGGAAAAAGCCAGTTGCCTCGCCCAAAGGTTGATCTAATTCGCGAAATCGACGAATCTCTAGCCCATGCAAGAGAAGATCGAAAATATCCTAGCAGTCCTCAATCTCACTCCTATCGATGGAGTGATGATCGTGATCGGCACAGTGTTGATATTCGCGCTGTATAAGACTCTGGAAACGCAGGTGTTTCGACCGCTTCTGGAGCACGTTGAGCAGCGCGAGTCAGTGACAGCGGGAGCGCTCTTCACGGCCGACCAGATGCGTCAGAAAGCTTCGGCTCTTCGGACTCGCTACGATGACGCCATGTTCCAAGCCCGAGTTGAAGCAAACAAAACTCGCTCGGACGTCGTTCGGGATGCCAAGACCAAGGCCAGTCAGATCGTCGCCAAGGCCGAGGCTGAAGCTGCCGAATCGATAAAAGCCGGTCGGATCGCCATAACCGAACAGCTCAAGAGGGCGCAGTCGAGCGCCGAGACAGAGGCCAAAGAGTTGGCTAGCAGGCTCGCCTCGCAGGTGGACTCTCAGCTAAGCCTTAACTAATTCCCTGTTTTTTTGACCGTTTTTTGGCCGATGTAAACTCGCCTGCGCCGCGCTTTCGCATCTGTCCGGAGTGGGGGAAAAAGCAAACAAATCGTCATGCTAAGGGGTGACTTCTGCGGCTAGAGTGGCTATCCTATCGGCGCATTTTGGTACCCCTGGTTCTTCTCTACAAGAGAACAAACTAGAGAGAGATTTTACAACGATGAAACTATCCCACTCCGTACGATACCTTGCGGGCCTCGGAGCGCTCTTGATTCCTGTGTCGGTCGCTGTTGCGTCAGGAGCAGAACACACTCCATCGATAACAGACCTATCCGCGTACTGGATTAACTTCCTCATCTACGCCGCTCTTCTTACTTACCTTCTGCGAGCCCCGATTCGGAAAGGGTGGGCTGCTCGTCGTGAACAGATTCAGGAGATGGTGGCGAGTTCAACGGCTGAGGTCGAAGGCGCCGAGAGAGAATTGAACGCCATCGAGGCACTGACCCGAGGGCTCTCCACTGAGCAGGAGCGCGCGCGACAGGAGATACTTTCTCAAGCGAAGGTTGAGGCTGAGCACATCGTCAAGCAGGCCGACGAGCGTGCTGCTCGCATTCGTGAGCAGGCTCGGGAGATGGTGGCTGGGGAGGGACGCTCAGCGCTCTCCGCGTTTAAATCGACCCTGGTAGCGCGGGCGCTTGAGATCGCGCGTGGAAAATTTGTTGGTGGCGAGTTCGCGTCGCGACAGCAGGCTTACGTTGACGCCGCTGTGGCTCGAGCGAAACGTCTGACGCAGTAAGAGAGTAGGGGACTAAGAAGAGATTTCATGGCTTCAGGACGACAGGAAAAAGTAGCAAAGCGATACGCGCGAGCCCTGTTTGAGGTAACAAACCCGCAGGATTTCGACGCGACGTCGCACCAACTGGCGAGATTCACCCAGGTGTGGGGCGCGTCGATAGAGTTTCGCGACAGCATGCTCAATCCTCGCGTCTCCGACTCGCAGCGCCTTTCAGTTGTTGACGGAGTCGCGCAAGCATTAGGTGGATGGGTCAATGAGCCTACAAAAAAAATGGTGCGAGCGCTCGTTGAATTGCGCAAGGCGCAGATAGTACCGAGCGTCTCGACAATCTTCGCGCAGCTCGTCAGTGAGTATCGCAAGAACCTAGCGCTTGAAGTGACCTTTGCGCAGGCGGCCAACGATGATGTCGTCTCCGGACTTAAAGGCCGACTATCTCAGGCTCTCGGAGGCGAAGTGGCATTGAGTGTGAAGACTGATCCAGCATTGCTGGGAGGGCTCACAATTCGTCTTGGCGATAAGCTCCTCGATCGATCAGTAGCTGGGACTTTACAGCGGATCGCGACACAACTAACGCGTTAAGAGAGATTTATTAGAGAAGAGGTAAGTATGGATGATATACGTGCAGATGAGATAAGCAGAATTATCAAAGATAAGATCGGCAGCGTATCGACTGAGCAGGACCTCACCGAGGTTGGTTCGGTTTTGAGCGTGGGTGATGGAATCGCGCGCGCGTACGGTCTTGGCAAGGTCGCTCTTGGAGAGCTCGTGGAGTTCGCCAACGGCACAAAGGGTATCGCCCTTAACCTTGAGGAGGACAACGTCGGCGTGGTCGTTATGGGAGAGACCTCCACGATTAAGGAGGGTGACACCGTCAAGCGAACCGGTCAGATCGCCCAGGTTCCAGTAGGCGAGGCGCTCGTTGGTCGCGTTGTCGACGCGCTTGGAAATCCGATCGATGGACTTGGTGATATCAATAGTCCACACAAGCGTCGTATTGAGATTAAAGCCCCGGGTATCGTTGGCCGCAAATCAGTTCATGAGCCGATGCAGACCGGACTCAAGGCGATCGACTCGATGACGCCAGTAGGTCGTGGTCAGCGCGAGCTTATCATTGGTGATAAGAAGACCGGCAAAACAACCGTTGCCATCGACACGATTATTAACCAGAAGGGTAACGGCGTAATCTGTATTTACGTCGCGATTGGCCAGAAGCGCTCCTCGGTCGTTCAAGTTGTAGAGCGACTTAAGGAGCACGGCGCTATGGACCACACCATCGTGGTCGCGGCGACCGCTTCAGAGCCAGCTCCGATGTCCTTCCTCGCTCCGTACACTGGATGCGCGATGGGAGAGTACTTCATGGAGAACGGCAAGCACGCGCTCGTGATTTACGATGATCTTTCAAAGCACGCGGTCGCCTACCGCAGCGTTTCGCTTCTGCTCCGTCGTCCACCGGGACGAGAGGCATATCCAGGAGATGTATTCTATTTGCACTCACGACTCTTAGAGCGAGCCGCGAAGTTGAGCGACAAGCTTGGTGGCGGCTCTCTTACGGCGCTTCCGATCATCGAGACCCTCGAGGGTGACGTATCAGCGTACGTTCCCACGAACGTGATTTCGATCACTGATGGTCAGATCTTCCTTGAGGCGGATCTCTTCAACTCCGGTATCCGACCGGCGGTGAACGTAGGTCTCTCGGTTTCTCGTGTAGGAGGAGCCGCTCAAGTGAAGGCGATGAAGAAGATCGCCGGAACACTCCGTCTTGACCTCGCTCAATATCGAGAGAAGCAAGCGTTCGCGCAGTTCGGTTCAGACCTTGATGCGGCGACGCGCGCCCAGCTCGCGAAGGGCGCTCGCCTCGTTGAGATTCTTAAGCAGGGTCAAAACGTTCCGATGCCGGTAGAGCTTCAGGTTGTATCGATCTTCGCTGTCGCGAATGGGTACACGGATAAGCTCTCGGTCGATCAGGTGCGTCCATTTGAGGAAGCTCTGCACCGTTACCTGCTCTCAAGCCACGCGGACCTGATGAAGGATCTCCGCGCCAAGCAGGAGCTGGACAAGGACATCACTGAGCGTCTTAAGAAGGCTATCGGCGCATTTGCTGATCAATTCGCGGCTGGTACGGCAGCGTCCCTCGCTGGTTCAAAGAACGGCGCGGGAGCTCATGCGGCTCCAGCTCAGAAGGCCGCGCAGTCTCACGCTAACGCAGCATAAGGATTAACGCCCCATGGCAGGCCTCAAAGAAATTCGCCGACGGTTAAAGTCGGTGAACAACACAAAGAAGATCACCTCCGCGATGAAGCTTGTGTCGGCGGCCAAGCTGCGTAAGACGCAGGAGGCGGTAGTACGCTCTCGAGCCTACACCGACGCTCTTAAAGGTGTGCTCGGACAGCTTCAAGGGGGAAGCGAGTTTTCGCATCCACTCCTTGATGTTCGTCCGACCGTCAAGCGAGTGCGAATCCTGGTGATAGGAGCAAGTCGAGGTTTGTGCGGTGGATTTAACACCAACATCAATCGACGCGTTGAGGCTCTTCATAAGGACCTCGCGGAGAAATATCCAGGGGTTGAGATTTCAAGTACGCTCTTGGGCAAGAAGCCGGGAGAATACTACCGTAGAATCGGCCGCGCATATCTTGAGTCGTTAGAGGCTCTCAATGATGACCCGACTTTTTGGCCAACGCAGGAGCTGTGTCAGCGCCTTGAGGTTGATTTCTTGAGGGGCGAGTACGATGAGCTTCACATCGTATACACTCGATTTAAGTCGGCTATCTCAACAGTCGCTACAGCCGAAAGGCTTCTGCCGCTGGACAAGGATGCCCTGACGGTAGCATCAGACTCAGCAGTGTCCGCAGCTCCAAAGGGCGTCACCCTTTTTGAGCCTAATCCGGAGCGCGTGTTTGGGGCAGTAGTGCCGCGTATCGTGCGAGCGATTGTACGACAGGCGACCTTCGATACGAAGGCCAGTGAGCACGCCAGTCGTATGACGGCGATGGATAACGCCACTAAGAACGCTAAAGAACTGATTCACACTCTCACCTTAAAGCGTAACAAGTTACGTCAGAGCGGCATCACCAGCCAGCTCCTGGATATTGTAGGTGGAGCGGAAGCACTCAAGTAATAAAAGGAATGACTATGACACAGACAATGGGACGAAAAGGAAAGATTGTTCAGGTTCTCGGCGCGGTAATCGACGTTGAGTTCCCACAGGGCGGCGGAATTCCGAACATTTACGACGCGGTTCTTACCACGAACCCAGCGATCGATGATCAGCCGAACAACCTCGTGCTCGAGGTTGCGCAGCACCTTGGCGACAACGTCGTTCGTTGTATCGCGATGGACTCCAGCGAGGGACTCGTGCGAGGTCAGGAGGTGGTTGATACTGGGGCTCCAATCTCAGTACCAGTAGGACAGAAGACCCTGGGACGAATTCTCGATGTAACGGGTCGTCCAATCGACGAGCTCGGTTCAGTTGATACTGATACTCGTTGGCCAATTCACCGTCCGACTCCATCATTCGAGGAGCAGTCGACATCAAAGCAGATTCTTGAGACCGGCATTAAGGTAGTTGACCTCGTCGCTCCATTCCTTAAGGGAGGAAAGATCGGACTCTTCGGAGGAGCCGGCGTAGGCAAGACCGTTATCATCATGGAGCTCATCAACAATATCGCTAAGGCGCACGGAGGTTTCTCAGTGTTTGCCGGAGTAGGTGAGCGTACCCGTGAGGGAAATGATCTCTGGCATGAGATGAAAGATTCAGGAGTTATCGATAAGGCGTGTCTCGTGTACGGCCAAATGAGTGAGCCACCAGGAGCGCGTTTCCGTGTAGCTCTTTCAGCGCTCACGACAGCTGAGTTCTTCCGTGATGAGGAGGGGCGTGACGTTCTTCTCTTCGTCGATAATATCTTCCGATTCTTGCAAGCGGGTTCAGAGGTGTCCTCGCTTCTCGGACGTATGCCGAGCGCGGTAGGATATCAACCAACGCTCGCCACCGACATGGGTCAACTCCAAGAGCGAATTACGTCGACGAAAAAGGGATCGATTACCTCTATTCAAGCTGTGTACGTACCAGCGGATGATTACACCGATCCAGCTCCGGCGACCACGTTCGCGCACCTTGACGCGACTATCGCCCTTGAGCGTTCAATCGCTGAGAAGGGTATCTACCCAGCCGTTGATCCGCTTACATCAAGCTCCACAGTTTTGGAGCCGGGTGTTGTTGGTGAGGAACACTACCGTGTCGCTCGAAAGGTTCAGCAAACCCTTCAGCGCTACAAGGATCTTCAGGACATCATCGCCATCCTTGGTATGGATGAGTTGTCTGAGGATGATAAGCTTACCGTTGCGCGTGCTCGTAAGATTGAGCGCTTCTTCTCGCAGCCATTCCACGTCGCGGAGACCTTCACTGGAACGCCGGGAGTGTACTGCAAGCTTGAGGAGACCATTAAGGGCTTCGGTGAGCTCGTTGATGGCAAGCTCGATGATCTGCCAGAGCAGGCGTTCTACATGGTTGGAACGCTCGATTCAGTTCGCGCCAAGGCTGAGAAGCTTGCGCAGGAGTTTGCTCAAGCGGCGTAAGCGCAGAGCTAGGAGAGTAGGGGATGTCAGACGGAACCTTCAAACTACGAGTATTTTCCGGCCGGGGCCTCGAGGTCGAGGCAACGGTTCGGTCGGTCAATGTACCCTCGCTTGAGGGTGAGCTCGGGTTCCTCCCGGATCACTGCGAGTTCGTTGGATTACTTGCGACTGGTATGATCGAGTACGTAGGTGCTGATAGCACCGCTAGTCGCTGCCTCGTCTCGGGGGGAATCTGTACCTTTAACGGGAACGTTCTTACTCTTCTCGCGGACACGGTTGATATTCCAGGCGCTGTTGATACCCAGATACTCTCCGAGGACCTCGATGGGCTACGGCTGCAGCTTGAGGCGATGAGCCTCTTCGATCCGGAGTGGGAGGGGCTCTCACAGCGGGTGGCGCGCCTTGATGCCGTTCGAGCTCTGGTCGCTAACTAAGAAGTTTCCAGGTATCCGTCGCGCGGAGGGCACTCGATGAAAGTTTCGGTTGTCACCACGTGCTACAATTCGGCCTCCACTATCCGGGACACTATTGAGAGCATCCTCTCTCAGACGGGGCCTTTTGAGCTTGAGTACATCATCACGGATGCAGGCTCAAAGGACACCACCCGATCGATTATTGCTGAGTACGGCGATAGAATCCGCCTAATCGACGCGACCGGGACCAACCAATCGCAGGGAATCAACCTCGGGTTGCGCCAAGCGCGTGGAGAGATTGTCACATTTTTAAACGCTGATGACTCCTACGAGCCTGGAGCAATTGCGCGGGTAGTAAGCGCATTTGCTAGTGATCCATCGAAGCTCTGGCTTGCGGGACGCTGCCGTATCATAGACGGTGCGGGACGCGAATTGCATAGCGCCATTACCTCGTACAAGAACTCTTTGTTGCGGCACTACTCGTACTGGTTACTTCTGATTAACAACTTTATCTGTCAGCCAGCGGTGTTTATGCGTCGAGAGGTGTTCGAGCGATACGGATACTTCTCAGAGCAGGAAAATTACGTCATGGATTACGAGTTCTGGCTTCGGGTTGGCGCTGATTCACCCCCCATACTCGTAGACGAATACCTGGCGGCTTTTCGGCGCATCGAGGGCACCAAGAGCAATACCGCCTATCCTCGGCAATTTCGTGATGACGCTCGAGTCGCTATTCAGGCTGCGCGGCGGCTCGGGTACAGTTGGACGATTCCATTCAAGTGCGTCGCTAACGCGC
>JAFMIS010000171.1 GCA_017853915.1 bacterium | reverse complement strand
GGCCAGACCGCACTTGTTGATCGATTAACAGTTCCGTTAAGCCCCGCTCCCACAACCTGCGGCCCTCCCGGCGGCACTGGAGCGGAGCTCTTCCAATTCAATCACTCTCGCTACTTTGCGTCACGGGTGCTGGATAGGACTTGGGGTGTTGATACCATCCCCAATCCTGCACTTTCTGGCCGAACTTTAAGCCCCCGAGCCCGTACAGGCCTCAGCACAATCTTCGCCGCGGGGGCACCAGTCGCCCTGAACTTCGTGCCAAACCCGGCGATCGCTGGACTCACTCCGCCGGTTGCACTTCCTACTACCTCACCCGGCTGCCTCAACAGCATGAACGCGTTTATTCCAGGCTCAAACCCTCAAGCCAATCTATATGCCGGCAATGATTTTCTCTCGAATGCAGCGGATGCTTCGATCAACTTTGGAGGGCCTACACTTCAAGGGGTTGGCGAGATCGTAAAAAGCGCCGAGCTGCCCTACTACTGCTCAATACGGGCCGCTGATTACCTACGCTCGCAAGGAATTGTGGTCTTTGTAGTTGGTCTTGGGGATCCAGCCAGCGCTGTGTATGGGGATACGTGTAACGATCCGATGCAGAACGCCCTTGATGCCAACACCAGGAAGGATTACTTTTTACAACGGCTCGCCTTTGCGCCAGAATCTTTAGCAAACCCGGCAGCGTTTGTTCTTGATCCGTCAATGACCACATGGCGCCCACAGAACGACTTTCGATATCAACAGGGCGGGACTACTTCTCTAGCGATCGCCTGCACTAATCATCCCCTCAATGGAATTGCTGTGAATATCGGCTACGGGGAGGACTGGAATTCCACACGCCCCTCTGGGCGCAGCCCCTCTGGACACGGATTTACTCCGCGAGAACTTGGAGCATACTACCCTGCCAAGCAGGCCAATCAATTAGCCCCTATTTTCGGCAAGATCGCCAAACAGATCTTGCTGCGGCTCTCGCAGTAATAGACCTGCGCGCGAACTACTGACGTACATAGTGACACGTGTATCCATCCGGATGTTTCTGAAGATAATCCTGATGATACTCCTCGGCGGGGTACCACGTTGAGGCGTTTACCACCTGGGTAACTATCGGCGCGCTCCATGTGCCACTCGTATTAACCTCAGCGATTACCTCTCGCGCTATGCGCTCCTGCTCTGGCGAAGAGTAAAAGATAGCTGAACGGTACTGAGCTCCCCGGTCGTTCCCCTGACGATTCTGGGTGGTGGGATCGTGCAAACGGAAAAAATAGCGCAGCAGGTCGGCGTATGAGAGTTTTGAGCTGTCAAACACGATCCTTACACTCTCCGCATGACCACTCGTCCCAGCGGAAACTTTCTCGTAGGTAGGATTGGGAAACGCGCCGCCAGTGTACCCAACTTCAGTCTGGAGCACGCCAGGGAGCTTGCGAATTAATTCCTCCACCCCCCAGAAACACCCGCCTGCCAGGATCGCGACCTCCTCATGTGAGGCGCCCGTTCCGACCGCACCGAATAGTTTCTTGTATTCTCCGTAGCCCTCCGCCTCAAGTCGGTCGACCGGCACGAACCGTAGTGAGGCCGAGTTAATACAGTAACGTAAACCATTGGGCCCAGGCCCATCTGGAAAAACGTGCCCTAGGTGCGAATCACCGGCCGTCGAGCGCACCTCAGTGCGTCGCATACCGTGCGAGCTGTCCTGCTTCTCACTCACCACGCTCTCAGCTATCGGCTTTGTAAAGCTCGGCCATCCCGTGCCCGAATCAAACTTGTCCAGGGAGCTAAAAAGAGGCTCGCCTGAGACTATATCAACATAGATCCCAGATTGATGGTTGTTCCAATACTCATTCTGAAACGGAGGCTCTGTGCCACACTGCTGGGTTACCTCATACTGCATCGGACTGAGCTTCTCCTTGAGCCCCTCCCGCGATAGTTTCTTTGCGTCACTCATACCCTCTCCTCCAAAAAAGAAGCTTAGTAGCGCGATAGCACAGATCAGCGCATACCTTGGCGTTGTATTAACCTGAGCACGACTCACAATACCATCCTCATCACAACACCATCCTCATCACAATCATCCTCACCTTATTGCTCGCGTACATCACGCGGCGGGTACTATAGTGATGCGCGAGTAATTCGCGAAAGTCCGTGCCAGTGGAGCTAGCAAGGCTTTTGCCATCCATCACTATGGGATACCTCCGATGCCATCAGGCGATACCTCTTCACAAGGGAGCGCTACGTCGACCCGCGCGCCACGCTACGCTCCACGCGAGCGCACTGGGGTGCCCGGAACTATCAGAAATGGCGGCTCCTCATCATCCACCGCGCGAGCCCCTATGTGACGCTCTAACATCGAGGTTAATTCATGCCCGATCTTTTGACTAATGGAATGAGCAATTTGTTGGATATGCTCCTGGCTCAAGGCGCCTGAAGCTCCGACTGCCGCACGCAGCTCAGCGTCACAGATATCTTGGATCCTACCGCGCACATCCACGATGGTCGGCTTAGCCTCAAGCCGCGTGCGCCACCGCTCAAAATGCATCAATCCGTGCTCAATCACGATATCTGCTTCCTTAGCAGCATCCTCCCGAAGCGCCTTGTTCTCCGCCGCGATCGCAGCCAGGTCATCGATATTATAGAGATAGAGATTGTCCTGCTCGGCTAGAGCGGGCGAGAAATTTCGTGGCACTCCCAAGTCAATTAAGAAGAGGGGCTTGCTCGCTTTGCGCGCTCTCACACTAGCTTTTGTAAGGATCGGCCGATCAATAGAGATCGAACCTATCACTATATCAGCTTGATCGATCGCCCGGTCGACATCCGAGAGAGACACGGCTAAACCTCCAAACCGCTCCGCTAACTGCGCGGCCCGCTCGACAGTTCTATTCGCTACAACAATTTTTTGGCAACCGTGCGAGCAAAGGTGCAACGCCGCTAGCTCCGCCATCTCACCACTACCAATAATCAGCACCGTGGTATCGGCCAGTTCTGAGAAGATCTGCTGCGCCAGGCGCACGGCGACATAACTAAGTGACACGCCATTCTGCGCGATATCAGTGTGGGTGTGCACCTTCTTAGCCACTCTGAAAGCGCTCTGAAATAGGTGATGCAGGTACGACCCCACACTTCCCGCCTCAACCGCTTGTTGATACGCCCGCTTCACCTGCCCTAGAATCTGCCCCTCCCCAAGCACCATCGAATCCAAGCTAGAGGAGACGCGATAGAGGTGTCTCACGGCGTGCAGATCAGAGTACTGGTAGATGCTCTCTGAACTCTCACGAGGCAGAGCCAGAAGAGACTCGAAAAACGCGCGCACGCCTCCCCCATCTCCACCCACCGCGACGATCTCAAACCGATTGCAGGTTGAAATAACCGCGGCCTCTTTCGCCAACCCCTCACGCACCACTCGGTCGGCGAGACGCTCTGGGCTTGGAGCGACCTGAGCTAATTTCTCGCGCCATTCGATATCGAGGGTGCGATAGCTTACCCCTGTAAGAAAGAGGTGTGGGGCGCTAGGCTCAGTGGTGGGAATAGTTCTCACTGCTTGACTCATATCCACCTACGACCACAAGCTCGCGTGGGTCAGCCGCCCCGCTAAAGCGAACACCAGAAACACTGAGATAACGAACGACGCAGTCACAAACACTGTCAGTCGTGACATCCGCTTTGGCGACCACTGCAACACTAGACGGGCGTGAAGGACACACGCCAAAAGCACCCAGATAATAATGCCAGAGAGAACCGAGGTGTCGAAGGAAAAAACCGGCTTCTGCTCACTTACAGCCCACAGACCTCCACTAACGATCACAAACGAGATCGCTACAAAGCCCACCTGAAGAAGCTGCGTGTTGAGCCGATCAAGGAACTGCAGGCTTGGCCCCGATGTCTCCAGCAGCATCGCTGGCCTCTGCTTTATCGCGCGCTCAACGATCAGGAACACCACGCTCACAATCAACGCCAGGATCAGACTCACCACAGAAACGAGCGCGGGCACTCCATGCAGTACTGAAAGCCACACGCCCTGGGCGATCCTCGCTCCAGGGGCCACGTCGAGCAGAGACTGAGAATCCTTATGGAGAAGGTACGACGAGCTCGCCATGCACGCTACCACGGCTGGCACGACAAACGCGCCAACGATCGGATAGGCCAATCTCTTGCGGAAAACAAGAAATACCAGAGCGATCGCCCACGATACCCACAAGAAATAATCCGCGCCGTTATCAAGCACTCGCAGTCGAGGCTCATTCGCGATCGCCGCGATCGTGGCCGAATGAAGCACAAAGGCTACCAGAAAGGCTGCGCGGGAAATACGCGTGGAACGACCTCTCCTACTCGGGCGCCACAACTGCAGAAGGTACACCACCGTTACCGAGATGTAGAGCACAATACTCGACATAGCCAAGAGGTGCGTCATGCTCGGTAGCTCCCGACCAAAGCGACGAGCCGTTCGACATTCTCCACCGGAGTGTGCGGCAAGATGCCATGTCCCAAATTAAAGATGTGAGACGGCAGCTCACGAGCCTCATCGAGAATCGCCCGAGCTGACTCCTCTATGTACTCCCACGGACCGGTTAGGATCTGCGGATCGAGATTTCCCTGCAGTGGGGTTGAACGCCCCAGCAGACCGCGAGCCTGGGTGAGAGACACACGCCAGTCTACGCCGAACGCGTCTACCGGAAGCTTCGACAAGCGCGGGAATAACCCCGTTACACTTGTCGCGAAGAAAACAACTGGAACATCGACCCGGCGCTTCACTTCCTCTATTAAGCGCCGCAGATACGGCTCGACAAATCGATCATACTCGCGTGGGCCTACATACCCTAACCAGGAATCGAATATCTGAAGCGACTGACATCCAGCCTCAACCTGCGCGACGAGGTAGTCCGCTGAGAGTGTAGCGAGCTTACTCTGAAGCGCGTCCCACACCTTTGGCTGGCCGACCATGATGCTCTTGGTGTGCTCGAGGTCACCGGGGCTCTGCCCCTCTATCAGGTAACATGCCAGCGTGAACGGCGCCCCACAAAAACCTATCAGCGGAGTGCGTCCCCCAAGCTCACGGACCACCAGTTTAATCGCGTCGAGGGTATACGCGACGCTCTCGCGTGGATCTGTTACGCGAAGCGCCTCAACATCCTTGGCATTTCTGACTGGGTTTTCAATGACGGGCCCCTCCCCTTTCTTGAATTCAAGCCGCACGCCCATTCCGATCAGGGGCGTCAGGATATCGGCGAAGATAATTGCGGCATCAAGCGGGAATCGGCGCAGGGGCTGGAGCGTTACTTCGCAGGCAAGCTCCGGCGTCATAACCATTTCGAGCATCGAGTGCCCCTCTCTGAGTTTTCGATACTCAGGAAGGTATCGCCCCGCTTGGCGCATCATCCAGATCGGAGGCTGCTCACTCTTTATTCCTCGTAGCGCTTGGATGAACTTTGACACCTACACCTCCGTGACAACTTCCGGCCGAATTCGCCCCTAGTTTTTCCTCTTTGGAACGATCGCTTCCTGCCCACCCATGTACGGCCGCAACGCTTTTGGGATCGTCACTGAGCCATCGCTGTTTTGGTGGTTCTCAAGAAGAGGGATCAGGACCCGCGGCGACGCTATGCAGGTGTTGTTCAGGGTGTAGCACAACACATTCTTACCGTTGGCGTCTTTGTAGCGGGTATTGAGACGGCGTGCCTGAAAATCGTGAAACGACGAACAACTGTGGGTCTCTCCGTACGCTTTTCGTGATGGCATCCAGCTCTCAATATCGTGCTTGTACACCTGCCCCTGGCCCATATCACCCGTGCACACATCTACCACTCGATACGGCAACTCCAGAAGCTGCATGACCTTCTCGGCGTTGCCGAGGATC
>JAFMIS010000170.1 GCA_017853915.1 bacterium | reverse complement strand
CGATTTATAGGCGTGATTGTTATCTGTTCAGCGATTGCGGCCCTCACTATCCCCCCCATCTACGAACGGATTGCGGACTCATACAACCACTTTACTATCGCTGGAGGGCGAAGCACGATTTGGCGTATCGGCGCGGAGCTGAGTGGTGAATATCCACTTGGTATCGGCTACCACAACAGCGGCATTCTTCGTGAGTTTGCTCCGGAGATTCCTCCTGAGCTCAAACATTTCCATAACAATCTGCTCAATATTACCGCCGAAAACGGTTGGCTCGCGGGGTTTGTCTTTCTATGGTTCCTGATCTCGGTATGTCGAGTGAGCTTTCGAAAGCCTAGGGACCCTTTGGCGGTAGCAATAGGCTGCGCTGTGATTTCATGGCAAACAGCCGGCATGGTCGAGTATAACTTCGGCGATAGCGAAGTAATGATTATTGTCTGGATGCTGCTTGGAATCCTCCTCAGGCGCGAAAGCCTCTCTCCTCAAGACTTTGCTCAATTACGAGCGGACTCTCATAAGGATAGAGCCCCAGCTTAGACCCGCGCCGACAACAGCCACCACGATGTGCTGCCCCACAGTAAGCTTATCCCAGTGAGCGCTCAAGGACGCTGGCGCGCCCGCACCCGCCTGATTACCCAGATACGTCACATTATGCCAATGATTCGATGGGGGGATCTCTCTGTTGTTGGTAATCTGCTCAAGCATCGTCCGATTTGCCTGATGACCGATGAAGATATCTCGGTTCCAGTCGAGAGGATACTTCTCCTCGAGCGCTTTAACGAGACGCACCGTTTGACGAACCGAAAAATCACGCACGGCTCGCCCATCTTGATGAAAGAAACCGTAGCTCTCAACAACCACCGCCTCGCAGCGGGTGGGATCCGCGGTGAACGTTGAATCGAGAATCTCGAGGCGCCCCTGATGCTTCGATGATACAACCCACGCCGCCGCGCCGTCGCCCCAAATAGCGCCATCCGAACGATCATTGTAATTGACGTGCTGCGTCATGACCGCGGTCGATATACACAGAACGAATTCAGGCAATGCCATGTCATCATAATTCCGCAAGAAATCGATGTGTAGCGCGAAGGCCGGGCACGCCGTATACACATCAAAAGCAGACGCCGAGATCCCCAATCGCTCGGCTATTCTCTGCGCCTCACTCGGCGCGGTTTGACGAGGAGAGCAGCAGTTCACTATCAGCATCCCAACATCCTGGGGTCTGATGCCTGCTTTTGCCAGGGCCTCCTGCGCGGCTTGTACTCCGAGATCGGTTGCGGTCATCGAAGCAACCTCTCGAGCTACGCGAGGATCTTGATTACGTGTCGTCTTAATATAATCTACTGGCAGGGTCGTGACGCGCTCAAGGATTCCAATCTTCTCCTCAATCCACTGGGCATTCGTTCCAATATCCAGGGCTTCAAGAAAGTGGTTGTCTATTGATGTGGTTGGATGGCACGTTCCCATCCCTAAAATATGAAGCATGATACCTATGACCTCACCAAGACAACGTGCCCAGACATGCCATTCTCACAGTGAACCGCGATAACAAACTCTCCCGACTTTGCCTGTTCCAACAATGAGGATACAGCCGCGGCTTGGCTACTACCCATGGAAAACCCATATTCCTTGGCGCAGGAAACGACCCTTGAGGATGAAACGCCTCGCTTCTGGGCAAATACCCTAAAGTCTTCAGCGTACATCTCAGGCCCGACAAACCACCCCTTGTTAATCGCCTCAGGAACCCGAGCAGTAACACTATCAAATTCCGTCGCAAGCTCCCGTCGCAGATCCTCATGCGACATCATCCGAGACTCATCAAAAGCCAAAAACCTATCGACCGTCAGGGGAGAGCCCCCTCGTGCTGAGGTACGGATACTCGAATGTACCACACTCCACGCAGCCTTCTGAGTCTTAGAGAAGATGAAAGCCGCCGCGGCATCACCCACAATTGAACCCGCAAGGATATCTGATTCATAGCGGACGTGCTGCGAGGGCACATTTGTGGAAACGCACACAACATACTCAGGGAAACGCTCCTCCCGCCATGCGCGTAGATTGTTCACACACAGCGGTAGGAATTGGGCCCCTGCAACCAGATCATAGGCGGGTACTTTAATACCAAAAGCACCAGCGATACGCTGTGCCTCAGATGGACATGTTTGGTAAGGAGTAGCGGTATCAGCGATTATTAGTCCCAGCTGCTCTATTGAGAGATTGGCTTGGCTCAGTGCCCGTTTAATAGCATCAACTCCGAGAGCTGTTGGAGACGCATGAGCAGCTCCCCGCGCCCGCACCACATCCGAATCCTTGTTAGAAAGGATGTACTCAAGTGGCAGGGAAACCCGGCGCTGCTCGATACCAGCACGACCTAACACAAGGGCCTGATCGTGCGAAGGGGTAGGCCTAATGGCTGCCAGCGCGCTGTCCGTCAACTCCACCGCGGGAAATGCGGCACCTGAACCAAGAACAAACATCGACAAGTTCCTAAAACACTAAACAGCTCAACACTGGGAGCCTCAATAACCTGAGGGGCCCTTCTCCAGTATGGAAACATATCACCCCTCAGCCGCCTCAGTAAAACCTAGGAAAATTTAGTGTTTTCGATGCGTTACAAAAACCAAAGTGCCGTTTACCGCGCCGGCAGGTACCCGCGCTCTTATCCTACCTGCCCCTGCCTCTGACTCATACCGTGCTTTTTTATGCTATCTCAGGCGCCATGCGAACCACGCTACACGATATCTACGATGTTTTCGCCGCGATGGGCGGCGAGAACCCAGTGTTCCGGCGCGCGAAACTATCGTGATGAGTAAAACAACTTCCTGAACGCTGCCCGGCGAGTGTAAACTAACATACTGTGCGTTTTCATTTTTCTCCCCTTACTACTCTCGTCACACTTGGACTTGCCCTTGGAATGGTATGCGCATCGGTATGGCAATGGAATCGGCACGTTCAAAAACAACAACTTGTCGAGCGTCTTGAGCAAAAACTTCTCGAAGACCCGATATCCATTTCTCAACTGCTGCTCTCCTCGAGCGATATATCGCAAGAGACGTGGCGACGAGTGCGTTTCTCAGGTGAGTACGACTTTCAACACGAAATGATAGTGAGAAGGAATCGAGGACCAAACGACCGGGCCGGATTCCATGTCATCACTCCTCTGGCACTCGACAATAATGTCGGTCGTATACTAATTGACCGCGGCTTTATTCCCCTTGGACGAGAAGAGAAACAACATCGGACCCACTATCAAAGCCCGAACCGGGTTGACCTTATTGGCTTGATTAAGAACTCAATGCCGCAAAAATTTCTAGCTCCAAGCGACCCCTCTACAGGACCCGATAAACCATGGGTCGACCTTTGGCTGCGAGTCGACATCGAGAAGATGTCAAAGCAGCTGCCATACCCAGTTCTGCCAATCTATCTTGAGATCATGGAGGATCCTCATGATCCGAGCGTCTCTCAGAAAATTGTTAAGGAGAGCTCCGCCGGTCGTAACGAAGTGCTCTCAATGACGGGAGGCCAGAGCGTGGATAACCTCGGAATGGAATCTCCCGATGTGACTTACCCGATTCCACTCTTTGATACCACGCCTCCCCCAGACATCCATCTCGGGTACGTGTACGAGTGGGCATTTATGGCCCTCATAACGTTAGGGATTGGGATCATTAAGCAGTTCAAACGCTTTTGAGCTCTCCTCGCGGCGAGCACCACACAATCAATGCTTGGAATTCATTTTCTGAATCCTGGCATCAAAACGTTTTGACTAATCGATATGATTGCCGTACCGTGAAGAGACACTCTATTGAGATGCATGTGAAATGAAAAACTTTAAGAACCTACATACTCAAAAAGCGCGCTCTGGAGATCGATTCAAGATCTCCATTGTGGCCTTTTTTGATCTCTAAGGCTGGTCTTAAAGTCGCCAGCCTGTCTTGAGCTGGCGAATCCGTTCAAAAACTCGCAAAAATGGCTCTCTCTATGAAGAGTGCCGCGCGAGGAACCTCCCACCTCAAACCTCCTGGCGACTTCGTCTCTGTAGTACTCCACACAGGAGGTGAATTATGTTCGAGAAATTAAAACAAAACCCAATTTTCTATCTCGCCACGAAGATGTGGCAGTACGGCTCTCAGCGCCGAAAGTGGATAGTTATCACCACTGTCATGTCGACGGTATCACTCGCTATTAGTCTCGCCATCCCTCTGGTCATGGCTCGCTTTATGAACGAGGCGCAAACCGCCGCCACAAACAACGATCTGAGCAAAAGCCTCTGGCTTTTAGCCACGGCTGTTGGTCTTGGTGTTCTGTCCTGGTGCTTTCACGGACCCAGTCGGGTTATTGAGATAACAACCTCCTTCCTGATTCGAAAGAGCATTCAGGTTGGGCTGCTCTCAAAAGCTACCCGACTGCCGATAAAGTGGCATCACACTCACCACAGTGGTGAGACTATCGACCGAGTCGCGAAAGCTGCTTCAGCCCTGGCTGACTTCTCTGAGGCGAGTTTCTTGGTGTTGGCGCTCCTCACGAGAACCGTGGGAGCGTTCATCATGATGAGCATTTTGTTGCCTCAGGCTGGTGTGGTGGTGGCTATATCATCAACGGTGATAGTGCTTCTGATCGTGACGTTTGATCGGGCCCTTGTGCCACTCTATGAGCGCGGGAACGCGAACCTCAACAAAGTGGCGGCACGGGTGCAGGACTATCTGACAAACATCACGACGATTGTTAGCCTCCGGCTTGAGGATCGTGTTGAGAGCGCTGTCGCGAATCAGCTTGATTCGTTCCGCCCTCTTACACGAAGCACCGCAGTCATCAACGAAAACAAGTGGTTCGCCTCTTGCTTCGTGGTTGATCTGACGCGGGCCGCGACGTTGTTTTGGTTCGTATACGAGTCGGCTCACGGAGCTAACGATCTTAAGATCGGAACGCTCTTTGCCCTCAATGATTATCTCTCTACTCTCAGTTACTCGATCTTCGAGTTTACCTGGAAGTATGGCGATATGGTGGTGAAGGCTACTCGGCTGCGCGCGATTGAGCATATCGAAGAGGATTACTCCTTACTGGTCGGTGATACCGCCCAAGTAAAGTTGCCGCTACGATGGCGCTCTGTGGAGGTGCGAGACCTGTCATTCGCCCACAGCGAGGATGAAAGTAACACATCCGGCATACGTGATGTGAACATTACGCTCATCCGGGGCAAGAGTCTGGCTATCGTCGGAGGAAGTGGGAGTGGAAAATCCTCGCTTCTCGCTACTCTTCGAGGTCTGCATAAGGCGAACCAGGGAGACGTGTGGTGTGATGGAGAGTTTGTGTGTGATGGGCTGACAGCTCTGTCACATCACACAACTCTTATTCCTCAAGACCCAGAGGTATTTTCGGATACCGTCGTCAATAATGTCACGATGGGTATTGAGGCTCCTCACGATAGGGTGCTTCAGGCGATTCAGATGGCTCGTTTCGAGACTGTCTTGGCGCGCCTTCCGCGTG
Organism: bacterium; assembly: GCA_017853915.1. Classification (GTDB taxonomy): domain Bacteria; phylum Bdellovibrionota_C; class UBA2361; order UBA2361; family OMII01; genus OMII01. Next base: position 370 of record JAFMIS010000170.1, on the reverse strand, counting down.
GGTTGGAGACGAACATCGCCGAGAAGGGGATATCCCTGAGCGGAGGAGAGAAACAACGACTCGCACTGGCTCGTGGTCTCTTCTTCGCGTTTGATAGCGACTCCGAGGTTATCCTTCTGGATGAGTCGACAAGTAGCGTCGACATCGTTAATGAGAAGATGATCTACGAAACGATCATGCGCTCATTTCGAGACCGAGTAGTTGTGGCAACTATCCACAAGTTCAATCTTCTCCCGCTTTTTGATGAAATAATCGTCATGGAGCAGGGAAGAGTTGTGGAGAGGGGAACTCTGCGACAGCTTCTCGCGCGCGGCGGCGTCTTTTCGTCGATGTGGGAGGAGTATTCTCGAGCTGATGTCGCCTCGACACT
>JAFMIS010000169.1 GCA_017853915.1 bacterium | reverse complement strand
AGCGAGGGATTTATCGCGATGGCTGATAGAGGGTACGGCGAGGGGCTTCGCATGAACCTCGACCACGGTATCTTTTTTGAGTTTGTACCGATGGAGGAGCTGTCAAATCCAAACCCTACGCGACACTGGATCGCGAACGTCGAACGCGATGTGAACTACGCCGTAGTCATGACGACCTGCGCTGGACTCTGGTCGTACGTGATTGGGGACACAGTTCGATTCGTCGACACCGAAACTCCCCGCGTCTTAGTATCCGGACGTACATCCTACTACCTCTCCGCGTTCGGTGAGCACCTCATCGCGGAGGAGATTGAGGACGGTATCTCCTCTGCCGCCAACACGATACAAGAGGAGATAGTCGATTTCACCGTGGGCCCGATATTTCCTGAGCGCGCGGGACAACTCGGGGGGCATATCTTTCTGGTCGAATTCGCAAACGGCGTGCCCTCTGCGGAGAAGCTGTCTCTCTTTGGCGAAGCTCTCGATCGTCGACTATGCCAACGAAATGAAGACTACGAGGCGCACCGTTCGGGAGGCTTCGGCTTACGAGCACCCACTATCTTCGCGGTAAAGTCAGGGTGTTTCGCGGCCTGGATGAAAAGTCGTGGCAAACTGGGGGGGCAAAACAAGGTGCCCCGGATTATTAACAAGACTGAGATGCTCTCAACACTTATAAGTTTTGCCACCGAGTTTAATAGTGGCGTTACTCCTCAGGCTATAGCCGGATAGCAGAGCAGATGTGCTCCATAAAGCTTACGATCGGAGAGCTGCTCTGGTGGCTCTCCAAATAAGAAGCGACAAAAATCGACTATCGAGTTTTATTTCCCAGTTCGAACGCCTAGTTACAGCGCTCGCGCGCGACGACATGCCGAATGATTGTTGGTGTATAGCGTTCTCTGTGTATCATCACCAGGTTTACAACTCTACCGCAAACTCTCTACACTCTCACCATGTCGGTCGCCTCTCTTATAACTGTCTTGATACTCTATCCGCTCACGCTCTTCGGCGACGGATGCGTTATCGTCGCGATCGCAATTGCTGCCACTATGGGTGGACGCCCCTGGCTGTGGGGCAGTTCGTTTGCCCTCTTTCACGCCGTGTATGGCGTGATCGGTATGCTGATGGCATCTGAGATCGCGGAATATTCTGAAGTTATTGGCGATCTCTTTATACTCGTAGGAGCCGGCTTCTTGCTAACCCACTTTATGCATCACCGTCTCCACCATATGGTCGGAGGAGATTGCAGTTGCGAGCATCATGCCCCTGGTCCGATCTCCACCCGCACTATAATCTCGACAGCGTCAGCTTTTTCTCTGCACTCGCTGGCAAGTGGCGCGATCGTGCGGCGAATGACCGGCGAGGTGGAAACAACAACTCTCATGATCCTGCTTGTGTGCCTTTCGCTTGTCATCGGCCTTCTCATCGGTGGCATCCTCCTCATAGGGGAGCGTGAACGCATGCCTATCCTGCGCTCTCTGGATAAACTCCCGAGCGTGGTAGCGGCAGCCCTGGCCGCTGTGTGTTGTTTCTCGATCTACCATGCGTCTCACGATCTCGTGCCGATGTCCGGAATGATGCTGGTATGGTTCCTGTGCTTCTCCTGCCTATTTGTGTTTTTCTGCGGTTATAAGGTTCATACCCGCGGAGCTATCCGAGCGGATCGACACGTCCACACAATTTCCCGCCGAAGCACAGGTCAGATATCAACTAAAAATAATTCCTAGCGCGCTCTGTTGGAACGATTGTCGCCCGGAGACGTGACAAATCCATCTGTGGCAAAAAGCAAAATACCCTCAGATTCCATCCGGTTATAACAAGGCATACCGCCTGCTTCGACCCTTAGAGGGATTGTTTGTACCGCTCTATAGAGCGGATTTTCACAGAGCCAAAGACACTTCCAGGGATTGCGTCTCTCAAGCTTTAGACTACTATCAGGGCAAACGGTAACAGGATAGAGAGGCTCCGTGCTAGTGGCTACAAGAGACCTCCTGTTGCGCATTTCGATAATTTGAACGAACCGTTTTAAAAGTAAGGTAGTTATGCCAGCGGCCGGAAATCCCCTCCACCCGTTTAATGTTATAAAACAGTCAGCTTTTTGGGCGATCCACCTGGGGTGTCTCCTTGTATTCGTAGTAGGATTTAGCTGGACTGCCCTGGCCGTGTGCTTGGCACTCTACGTAGTTCGCATGTTCGGAATAACCGGCGTGTATCACCGCTACTTCTCGCACCGCTCCTACAAAACAAGTCGTCCATTTCAGTTTGTCCTAGCATTTCTTGGAGCGACATCGGCCCAGAAAGGTCCGATTTGGTGGTCATCTCACCATCGCCATCACCATCAATTTTCTGATACTGAAGAAGATGTTCACCCACCTCGAATTTATGGAATGTGGTGGGCGCACGTTGGATGGGTTTTAAGCACTCAATTTATCGAGACTCGCACCGAGCTAGTACGCGACCTCTTAAAGTTCCCCGAATTACGATGGCTCGACACGTACCACCTGATTCCTCCGATGCTGCTGATGGGCGCCGTAACCATGCTGGGATATTTTCTCGGTGTGTATGCCCCAGAACTTCACACAAACGGCTTCCAAATGTTTGTGTGGGGTTTTTGTGTGAGCACGACTCTCTTGTACCACGGAACTTTCTGCATTAACTCCTTAGCGCACATCATGGGAAAACCGCGATTTGTGACAGGCGACGATAGCAAGAATAGTTTCATTCTCGCTCTTATCACGTTGGGAGAGGGGTGGCACAACAACCACCATCGGTATCCCGGCTCAGAGCGCCAAGGGTTCTACTGGTGGGAGATCGACATTTCTCACTACATACTGAAAGCCCTCTCCTGGGCTGGACTCGTTTGGGACCTACGAGAGCCCCCGGCTCGTATTTATGAAGAGGCGACAGAACGGGCCATAACCCTCAAAGCTGCCTAAGGTAGGCGGGCCCCCTAAAAGCCTGTGCTATGAAAGTGCCCCGCATCGAGCGCGAACCCAGAAAGACTCGTAAGATCAATCAACTAGATCACTTAAAAAGGGACATCCATACCCGCCTTGGCGTCATCTTAACTGCGTAGTTTCAAAAACACGCCAGCGCCATGAATATACTGATTATAAATCAAGATTGGTTTGCGACGGAGCTTCGTGAGATGGGGCACACCGTTTTGACGTGTGGCGCGGCACCACACCTCGAACACACGCTCACCAACTCTATACGACACATCGATCAGCTACTGGCTGAACTACCAGGAGGTTTTAAACCTGACAGACTACTGTGGCTCGATAACAGCGCTCCCCTCCATATCGTCGGGATTGAAGACTGCTCCATCCCGACTATACTCTACTCAGTTGATACCCATCATCACTACGGCTTGCACTCGTACCTCTCCGACTCATTCGATTACGTGCTGATAGCTCAACGTGATTTCATGCATCACTTTGAGCGACGTGATACTCCTCACTCATGGATGCCACTCTGGGCACCAGTATATGTAGAAAAGTCGCTCGAGAAAAAATTTGGAGCGACCTTTGTCGGAACTCTCAACCCAAAACTCAACTCAGAAAGAGTAGCTTTTTTTGAGAAGCTCCAGACTCTCGTCCCTATTCACGTAACACAAGGCGCGTATCAAAACATCTTCCCTTTCGCCGAGATAATCGTAAACCAAACAGTAAAGGGAGATCTTAATTTTCGGGTTTTTGAAGCCATGATGTGCGGCGCGATGCTGCTCACGGAGAAAACCAACAACGGTCTCTTAGAGATTTTTCAGGATGGGACTCACTTTGCCACCTACACACCACGAGACGCGAGTGACGCGGCGGAAAAAGTGCGCTACTACACCCACAATACGGCCGCCACTCGAGCCATCGCGGAGGCGGGGAGAAACGAAATTCTAAGCAAACACACGTCGAAACATCGAGCCATCGATCTCGAAAAGATTCTCGTCTCACTCTCAAAGCGCGCCCCCTCACCCCACAGGTATTTTGGCGCCCTGATGAATACTTCTATCCTCAGCACATTTATGGAGAGCAGCAACAAATCGCTCGCCGCCGAGTTAGCGATCCTGACTCTCGACTTCGTCAAGAAAGCCTTGGAGCAGAACGTCGCGCCCGATATCACGGAGACGTCCCAAATACTGCGCGCCTGCCTGCGGCACGATATCCTCGTTGGCACGACAACAGGCACTGAAATAATAGGCGAGTTCGCTTCCGCGTTTCCTCACCTCTCTCTTTTCTCTCTACTGCGCGTGCGCGCGCTCCTCAACTCTGGAAAACGGCTGGAGGCTCACAAAGTCGCTGAGATGATGTCAGAAGCACCACCCGAGGTCATATTCGCGCAAGCGGAAGAAGCCGCCGCGGTCATCATGAAGTAGGTTTCTTGGTGTTCTTGAGCGCCAGGATTTGCTCTAAGGTTGTATCAAGCAAAAGATTGCCCACAACGTATTTTCCCTGCTCAAGATTGACATACAAGACAAAGAACTTCTCGCGACCATCCGTCGTCATAAAACTGCGACACATCGCCAAGCCCGAATTACCAACGGCATCATAACTAGGCACGGCTCCCACTCTATCGGTAAGCTTAGCGAAATCACCAAAATACGGGATGAATCTATCTTCGATAATCATATCGATGGCTCCAGGCCCCCGTGTCTCTTGAGAGATGGTGACAGGGCTCAATAACGCGCGAAAACACCCCGAGTCTTTCTTGATTAAGCAGTTCAGGGCCCGGTCAAATACCCTGCTGTACTCGTCCGAGCGGGCATCGAGACGCTCCTCCTCTTTCACAGGGCCCTCATCATCCCCCACTGCCACTACCCACGGCGCTGATACCATGGCCGAAAGCGCGAGCACCACAAGAAATTTATTTTTCATAACGCGGAACCTAGAGGGAAAAAGATAGAAGATTAAAATAGAAGATTAAAAGACGAGGAACCGCTCGTCTCCTTCTCTACTAGTCTACTCCGAGTGAGTTATTACAGTACATGGGAATTATGCTTTTTGAGGGCGGTCATTAGTGTATTTCCGAAGAGATTGCGCGCTCAAGTACTCTCTGCTCCTCATAGTCAACAACCGTCTCAGGCTTTCCGAAAAGAGAAACCACGCTCAGCGGAACCGACAAACGAGCCTGTACCCGAGCCACGGTATTTCCGTTTTCAAGTGTCGCGTGGATCCCTAGGCAATTACTCTCTCTACTCACGCATTCGTTCGGGTTCAGCGCCGCAGGATAGATCGCCTGCACAGACTCGAAACCTCGCTCTTCGGCTAAATTCAAAAGCGCATCAACGGAGCTCCCGCCTGGAATACCGTGTGGCGGCGGAACCTCCTCAATTACGCACCGCCCTCCATGCGCGTCACAACAGCGCTGAGCTCGCCAGCGGGGGGACTCCCTCGCGCATAAAAAACGCCTCTGATCCCCCTCTATAATCTTCTCGGCTGGAACACATAGATCGGCTGGTGGCTGAGAGGAAAAAAGAGGCTCCCCGGGTGTAGAAAGAACGGCAATAGAGGCCTCGGGACTAAGTCGTGTCCGCTCTCGGTAACGGTCTCTAAGGAGAGTCTCGACATCTAGACACATAGAGTCCATCAACAACCCCGTCGTCTCAGGAGGGGCGCTTACGTTTATCGCCGCGCCACATCCGCCGGCTGAGGCTCCAAGTACCCGGGTTCCAAACTCTCTCACGTAAGGCTCCGCGCACTCAGGGAGGGGCCCGTCAGAACACCGGCCGCGATGCGTTACCCGAGGGCGAGGCTCCTGATCGTAGCGCACATCCTTAATCGCGTCGTTTTCAGGGCGATAGTCAGACACGTTGCAGCGCGACAAAATATAATCATGTGAGTACCCCTCCCAGCATCCACGCATGAACTCCCTGAACTCATCATCACATGAATAGGTGT
>JAFMIS010000168.1 GCA_017853915.1 bacterium | reverse complement strand
CCCTTCTGGTACACCCCCCCCCTTCTGGTCCCCCTTCTGGTCCCCCTTCTGGTCCCCTTCTGGTACAACCTAGAAGGCATATAGGCTTAAGGTAGGACGGGGGATCGAATCTACCGTGTAGAAGAGTCTGCGTACGAGCGGGCAGCCTGTAAGCACGAGAGAGGCTGCAGGCTTGAGGTCGCAAATACGACCTCGAGCACACCGAAAGGTGGGCGTCGTTAACGACTTCGCTCGATTTGAGAAACGTAGACCAATTAGTGCCCAGTCCCCAGCCAGCATCACGCTGCAGTCACCGGTCCGGTCTCTAATGGATTCATGTTCCCAGTTGACGTTCCAAGCGCCAGAGGAGCTGTCGGGTCGACATCTGGACGTATGTACTGCAGCTGTCGGTAGGCAGCCAAACTCAGAACAGACAGGTTGCCCTCCTCGTCAGCAAAGGTGAGGTGGTAGAGGTTTCCGTTCTCTGGGTCCATCACAGCGCACATGAATCGCTGGCCCGGGTTTGAATTCGTTGTAAAGCTCCCCACCTGGTGGACAGAGACCGCACTGCCGTCTCGCTCCATAATCACACTACACGCAACGTGCTGATCGAACGCAATGACCAAGCGAGTCCCATCCGGCCACTTCGTCTGGCCACCTGAAACTAGCGGCTTCTCGCGGACTACCCGGTTGAGATTATCTCCACTCTCGAGGGGCTGATGAGACAAAAGCGCCCTCTGTGGCGTATCAACTGTCCCAAGGTCCTTTTCATAGTACTTATCGCAGCGCTTATTGAGTGCCTCGACGCCCAAGCACTCGAGATCAAGCTGAAGCTGGTGGGCCCAATTCTCGTCGTAGTAGAAGAATTCATGGAGCTGCTCAAGCTTTTCACCTTTAATTGGAAAAAACATCCGAGCGAGTCTCAGCACATGCGCATCTTCAAGTGAGTCAAAATTTCTCAAGCCCTGCTCGCTTGCTCCCTTGGTTTCAAGCACCTCTCGGAGCCCCCTGCGAAATGTATCAAGCCATTGACGAGAGAGTAGCCCGTCCTTGATGATGATCGCGGGAACGTCTTTGAGCTCTAGCAATACACCGAACATCTCTCGTGAAGTCGCCTTCGGCCTCATAGGCAGAGCACCATCGAGCCTCGGCATGTCATGGTTGCCGAGCAGGAGTGAGATCTTGGTGTTTGGCAGCTTTTTACGCATGAAATCGATACGGTCGATTATCATCTGTCTTCGAACTGCGAGAAACTCCGCACTGGTCATCTCCCCCTTAAGGTGTGAGCCCAGACGCGAGAGATACACTGACATAAAGAGATCCTGCTCGTCTTTTTCGAGCGACGCGAAGACCTCCCCTGGATTTGAAAGATCCCCTGGATTTCGAAGAGCCTGATTTATTCGTGTACGCATCCCGAGAACGCCCGGTGCGTCGATAATGTCACCCCCAATGATAAGGCGCTGCGGAGGGGTCTTGGCTAAGGTTGTAATCGCTGTCTCAAAATGAGCAATGCTGTCCTTGCCCCTCTTCAGGTGAATATCGGAGAGGAAGAGCGCAGCTCGCGAGGTCCGTGAGCCCTCGGGCACTTTGAGCAACATCTCAACCTCCCGTTTAAAGAATGGGGTCTCTACCTCCGGGTCCTGCAAGGGATTGCCTTTTATGAACAACACGGGGCCACTCGGAACTAGCTCCGGATTAATGTAGCCTGGCTTACCTTCCTTTCGGGCAAGCATTACCCTGATACCGGCGCGTGCATGCACGCTCGTTGCCTTTGCAATCGCCAAATCAATCCTGTCTTTTGGAATGCTCTGCAGGATTTCAGACATACTATCTGGCTGAGCTGTCCCGTTGTTTTCCCCCAACGTGCCCCACGTCTCCCAGGTGTACTCTCCGTACGCGCGCTTGTAGATGACGCTCTTGAGCTGCTCAACCTGACCCGTAGGCAAGTGTTTTTCTGCCTCCAGCAGCTCGAGGCAGAGGTAGAGGTCTTTTCGATCGAATAAGGAGATGGCGTTAATTCCATTCTCCTCCCGGACAAACTCCTGTGGGTCCTTACCGTCGTAATATCTCTTGGTGTAGAGCTCATCTCGCACGATGTCGCTCGGAATTGGCATTATCGGCGACTGAACTCCGTAGATGGATGCATTAGAGTGATCAAGCTGCCCTAGAATTCTGGAGATATGGGATGGGACGGGGAAGGGTCCTTGTTTCCCTGAATCGGCACGGCAGCTGGCAGCCGCATCAGCACCATCTCGTTGAGGGGTAGTTTCTTGGCCCGTACTCTTGCTCTGCGTTCGCATAAACTCCCAATAGCGATCGACCCACATAAGAGGTTATGGCCGGCCGAGGGACTGGCGTTTCCTACCTTTAGGGGAGCAAACCTGTGCCACATCAGGCAGTTACTGGGGACTCTCGCTCCAGGTGCTTTAAACCCCCGGGCTCTTGGACACTATACGGCAACCCAGCTTTACTGCAGATAGTTCGAAGGCCACCCCCTTCTGGTACAACCCCCCCTTCTGGTACAACCTAGAAGGCAAATAGGCGGGCCTAAGGTAGGACGAGGGTCGAACCTACTGTGTAGTAGATTCCGCGGCACAGCGCGAATCTCTAGGTCCATATACCCCTATACTCGTGGGCATTGCCGAGGAGTTTCGTGGGGCGAGCGGGCAGGCTTGAGGTAGGTTTGGGGTGCGGAATCTACCGTGCACTAGAGTCTGGGGCGCTTTAGCGATCCGCTCGAATTTCATGTTATGCGGTTAGCGCGGTTCCTCTCCAGATGGTCTCTTTCCGTATGGAATTTGAGGCGCATCCGCCATGTCATAGAAACCAGTAAACCGCCAATCTTTGAATTCTCCCATCTTTGTTTTGAAGGGTACGAAGCCTGCCGCTTCATAAAAGCGAATAGCTTTCGGATGGTCCAACCCGCATGTGCTGAGCCACATCCGACGAGCGCCACTCCTCCACACGAGAGAGATGACATTATGAAGGAACAACTTGCCGATACCTTGATTCAGGAAGCATGGCAACAAACCAAAATGAACCAACTCGATATCGTCAGGAATAGTAGCATCTAGCTCGGCCATGCCGACAGCCCGGTCGTCCGCCAGTAGTAGATACATCCAGGTGGCGGGCGAAGTAAGGATAGCTCTAATCTCTTCGGCGCTTTGACCAGGTCGATAGTTCCAAAGGTAATCTCGCCCCACTTCGCGATAAATATCCAAGTAGTCACCAACGCTCATATTCTCGACGCGGCGCATAGAGAACTTCCCGAGGTCCACTGGCTGCGCGCGTGGATCACTGACCATTTCCAGATAGGTTACTTGGCTTAGTATAACCGGGACATCAATGTTGCCGCTCTCATTCATGCTGTCTCACCGGATAACGTTGCTATGTGCGGGCGCCTTAGCGATCCGCCACCATTCTTTTGTTATACCCCACCTTGGATTCTAGGAACACTCTAGCTTCCCCCAGTACGTTATCCGGGACAACTAAGTCCTCGGCGACGCGGGAATAATGGAAGCCCTCGTATTTCATTCCAAGATAGTCTGATGTGAGCTGAATCATTTGATTCATACACTCGGAATACTTCTCTTCTGAGTATCCTGTTGCCATCAGAAAAACTCGTTTGCCGCGAAGTTGCCGACCAAGATCCTTACGGGGACCAAGAAGATCACTAAACCTATCGATGAATGTCTTCATTTGGGCACTAACACTGTACCAGTACACTGGGCTCACAAGACCGATAGTGTCGAACTCCAACAGCCTCTCAATAGTTGGGATGAAGTCATCTGCCAGATTTTCTGAGTTGTAGTCGAAATACGAGATTCGTAGGGTCGCAAGGTCGAAAATAGGTAACTGTAGATTCTCGTTCGCGGCTCGTAACGTCGTCCATGTATTTCCATCGGTCCGCGAAGTGCCGATTACTAACGCCGCATTATGGGTCATACTTCGGGTCCTTTTGAGGGATATAACGTTTCAGTGAGCGGGCGCTTAGGCGATCCGCTCGAAATAATTGTTATCCATACAGCGCATGGATTACGTTGGATATACTCTTCAATGTCGGATTTCCCTCCGGCGATAGAATCCTATGCAGAGTGCGACGAGATGTTTTTGACTTCTTCGCTAACGAACCCTTATTAACCGCATCCAAGTGCCCGCGGAGTATCTCCTTAAAAGATTCAATATCTTTGTCGATAAGGCACTGCCAAAATGCTCGAAAAACGAGCTCCTGATCCTGCAATCGCTTGGCGCTGCTTGTCTTGACTGTTCCTGCTCCGGTCTTAAGTCGCCGAATCGGAATATCGCTCAAGGAGAGCTCTCGCTTTTTTGATGTCGCTTTTTTGGGCATTTTTTCCTCCGCCGTGAATAAGCAAAACAACTCGCTGACCAACTCTGGCAAAATAGACTCTAAGTCCATTCTTCCAGCGAAGCTCAGATAGTCCATCCCCGAGATGCTTTGCATCGCCAAGGTGGTCGTAGTGCTCAATTCGAAACACACGCGATTCCACTAGCGCCTGAACTTTGGCCGACTCGTTCGATAGCCAATTTTCAAACTCTGGAGTGCGAATCACTTGCATGGTTTAAGTGTGCCATATATGGCACATTGCTCACAAGAGTTATTTAGGAGCTGCCTCATCCATTAGCGGAGTCCAAACTCGAGACAAACCTAGAGATTCTGGGAGGCGCCTCACCTCAAATACGTCAGGGTTTGATAGTTGTCGCCAAAAGTCAAAACCAAGGGAGCTGTCCAGTGAATTCGCAATAAGCGCCAACAGGTTACCATGAGAGAAGATTGCGGTTGGGAGTCGCGTTCCTTGAAAAACGTCATGCAACACTGCAACCCCACGAGCTTGCGCTGAACGTGAGGATTCGCCCTCTGGCAGACAAAAATTATGATCATCAAAACTCTCTCGAAGTGCCGCGCGCCAATCGCCATCCTCGACTAGTCCGAGTTGGCGCTCCGCTAATCGCGGGTCTACTTCGATTTCCAATCCTAATGTTTCCGCCAGCGGGCGTGCGCTATCGACGGCACGCCTAAATGGGCTACTCACAATTCGCGCGACCCCTAGCCCTGCGAGGAATTCGGACAGTCGAAGGGACTGCTCGTTACCCGTCTCGGTAAGAGCGGCCTCCGGCTCTTGGCCTTCCGCACTACAATGGCGAACTAAATATACGATCATTGAATATTGGATAACGTTGCTATGAGCGGGGCGTTCCCGCCTCCGCTTGATACCTTTGTTAGCCTATCACGAAACATATGAGGCGATCTTCCGATATCTCAACTATCTGACTATTGGGAGCCCTGTCGTGAACAATCGAATTGAGTCGCTCATATACATTATCCGAGAGGAGCGGGTCATGCTGGACCAGGATCTCGCAGAGCTCTATCAAGTTGAGACCAAAGCTCTCGTTCAAGCTGTTCAACGAAATGCCAGACGATTCCACGCTGATTTTATGTTTCAGCTATCCTTTCAGGAGTTTACAGCTTTGAGGTCACAAATTGTGACCTCAAAAGGGAGAGGAGGGCGGCGAACACCTCCGTATGCATTTACCGAACATGGCGTTGCGATGCTCTCAAGTGTGCTGCGAAGCGACCGTGCGGTGGAGATCAATATCGAGGTCATACGGGCGTTTGTGAAACTTCGACAACTTGTCACCTCGAATGCTGAGTTAACCAGCCGATTAAAGAATCTAGAGCAGAACTATGACTCGCAGTTCAAGGTCGTTTTCGACGCAATCCGACAGCTCATGAGCGAAACGACCCAGGTGCCGCCAAAGAGGCGGATAGGATTCTAGAATTATTGGTCCTTGCACTTCCCCAAACGAGCTCGGAGAAACGAGACCGACAAAGTGGAGAGAAAAAATCCGGTGGTTGGTACCAGCGCATCCACAAAGGGGCGACTGGAGCCAA
>JAFMIS010000167.1 GCA_017853915.1 bacterium | reverse complement strand
CCATATTCCCCATTCGGCATTCGAGCCCAGGGTCTGCCCTGACTATTACCCACAACTCCGCATAAACTGACTAAAAGAGGGCAGACATACTTCAAAGGTGTGAATAGTGCGCGATTAAAAGGTGAAATTAAACAAGAAGAGCAGCGAGAAGGGCGAGAAAAGGCTTTTTACTCTCCCCGTCCTCGTTGCTCTCTTTGTTCATTTTAAGGTTTTTGGATTTCGTAAGACAGATGAGATTTTGGATAGATGTGGGCACTAGTCAGGGTCTGCCGCCCCTCTCGCTCGCCATAGCTCGCTTCACCCCGCATCTCCGTTCGAATTGGTTGCGGTCGGGTCCACCTTTAGGAAATCCTTCTTCACCACCCTGCTAGTATTCCGAAATCGTGCGCACGCGTATATAGTTCTCACACCCCCCATAAGTAGTGGAACGGCTTTTCCTAACCCCCCTCGTTCGCTTTGATGAAACCGAAAGTCCTCTTTATCACCACTGATTATCCACCAGGTGTTGGTGGGCAGAGTCGATTGAGCGAATATATTGTCTCTAGCTTGCAAGATGAGTTTGACCTCAAGGTGTATCTGCAATTAGACACCCCACCACCTCACACAAATTTTACTACTCTTCAGACTGGCACCGGAAATTCCTGTCTCACTCGGTGGATAAACAGGTGCGACCTAGCCCCTTCGTTTTTGCGAAGCTGCATGATAGCGAAGTATCTCGGTCGAGACTTCGATCTCGTCATTGCCGGTGACAGTGAGCGATCGGCATGGACGGCTGGCTGGTTTCGTCTTCTCTTTCGAGCTCCCCGCTTCATTAATTTCTGTCAGGGCATGGATTTCGCGTGGCGAAACTACGATACGATCACGGGTCGGCTGCACCGATTCCTGTTGAGTCAGAGCGCCTGCTCAATAGCGAGCAGCCAGGAGACGGCATCGCGTATAACAAGTCTACGACTCAGTAGAAATGTGAGCGTTGTCTCGCCTCCCGTTGATCTGGCACGCTTCAAACAGATCCCGAAATCAGAGAATATCCTCTCCTCCCTCGTACCAGCCGACTTCAAGGGGGTCATCATCTCAACCGTATCTCGACTAGTCGCGCGCAAGGGGGTTGACCGAGTAATTCGAGCTCTTGCGAATCTCGAGCGTGATTTTCTCTACATGATTGCCGGCGATGGCCCCGAACGTGCCTCGCTTGAGAAGCTTGCGAAAGAGCTGGGGCTCGCTCAGAAAATTATTTTTCTGAGCGAGATCGAGGACGAGAAGCTTCCTCACTTTTATAATCTTTCTGATTTTTTCGTGCTTACTCCGTTTGAGATACATGATGGGGCCAAGGCTAATTTTGAGGGCTTTGGGATGGTTTTCCTTGAGGCTAACGCCTGCGGTAAGCCTGTCATAGCGACCTCGTCAGGAGGTATTCCTGATGCTGTCCACGATGGCTACTCGGCCCTTGTCATTCCACCTAATGATCCCGAGTCACTCAAAAAAGCTTTGCTCACTCTCATAGACGACTCAGATCTACGAAACTCCATGTCCAGCCAGGCCATTGAATGGGCATCTCGATTTGCTCTCTCTAGTATGAGGGAAAAATACCGTCGCTTTTTTTCTCAACACCTAGCCACACATCCCTCGCTGTAGTGAGGCTCATGACATGCATGCATCCGTTATCGCTTGAGACGGCGAGCTAATCCCCAAAAGACGGCGTCGCATACCTCTCCCAATGACTCTGGGTCGGACTCTCGAGCACGCGCGGCCGCACTGACAATCTCTCCAATATCCCGGTTCGTTCCGTGAGAGGATACCTCTCGCGCGAGGTCCTCCCACCATCCCTGAGCCGCGATAGCCTGGGCCGCGGCGCTGCTGGATAATGAACCGCGAGAAGCGGCATCACCTCGAGCGCACTCAAGCCTTAACGTATGCAGCAGACGCTCATTGAGATACGGCACGTCGCTTAGACTTATCGATTGAGCCTGGGTCGTAAAACCAGCCGCCAACAGGAGATCCTGCAGCATCGTCCGTGTATCCGGTCCTAGGTCGTGGGTTCCTCGCACCAAGGCGTCGGCAAGGCGCGTCCGGACGGCACGATCGGGTACGAGTAGATCCGTGCAGATCATGTCCGCGACTGAGCTGACGAATACATAGCAATCTGAATCGCTGGATTTCTGAAACACTCGGTGGAGACGATCGATCGCGCCTGAATATGCGGCCTCGTCATGATCGTGAACAGCGCATGCCACTCGATGGATGTGCCGAAGGGCCCTCAGTTCCTGCCTGCCACCACTTTCCGCTGGGAGCGTGTCCTGGAGAACTCGCGTAATCGCGGAGACGCGACGACCTTGCACACCTCGAGTGGCACTCACCAGTCCACGTCCAAGCCATGGATATATCTCTTCGAGCGCCGCAAGGTCCGTGAGAGATCCACACAGCCTCATGACACTCTTCATAATCACAGCACTCTTGATATCATCGTCCGAGCGAATTCGAGTGCCTAATGAGAATCCATACAACCAACTAACCGTGGGATCCCCTTTCATTCCCTCCGGAAGACCTCGCAGCAACTTCTCGCAGGTATCGGGATCGCCCTCGACACACGACACAAAAGCTTTCAGTACCCAAGCGTCGAAACGACGCGCACGCGGCAAATCGAGCGCGTCTACAACTAGGAATTCACGCGAGATAGCAGCCACGTTATATAGAGTCACGGTAAAGTTCTGTCGCCCCACTTCCTCGCTAAGATTACATACCGTGTTAGAGAGCGTTTCCACGAGAATTCGGGCCTGCAGTTCCGGATTCTCACAAAATCTTAAGATCTCCCGAATAGCGTGTTGTTGCGAGTGAGCCGCTAAGGTTCGGATTGCTCCCGCTAGCACTGGAATACCCGCGCCCTTCGTGTTTCCAGGCAGTGTAACGTGCGATGGCTGTCGCAGTGTATTGAGAACCTCTCCAATCAGGTGAGAGTTGTTGGTCGCTCCCGCTGCCACGCAGTACGGCGCCAACGCCTCAAAGAGGTGATCACACGCAAGCTCCGACAACACCGCGGGGTCGGAGCGCGTAATAGGCATCACTCCTTTGATAATCTCCGCGGCTTTGGCGAAGTCACCTAAAAGGATCGCACTCCCAGCCACAGCTCCATGTGCTCCGCAGCGTGTACCAAGAGCGACCTCAGATTTTGGCATTTTTTCGACGACGGAATGCAAGGTAGTGAGGGCAGTTTGTGCGTCGGGGTCGATACCAGCGCTCGTCTGCTTTGCCGATGGATTATTGGTAGGCCGATGAAAGTTATCCGAATACATGGGTAGCGGCAGGTTGTAGGGTTACTCGATCGGCAAGGATACCCACCATAGCCCCTCTAGGGAAGCTCCTGCCCCACGTCGCGTCGACCCGAGGCACGACACGCTGATCGGATTAGGCTCCTTCAGACAGAAAGGGTCAAGCTGAGGTTGAATTAGAGTAGCCCATCTCTATTTCAGGGTCTTCGCGTCGATGACGAAACGATATCGGACATCTCCTCGTATCATCCTCTCATAAGCGGTGTTGATGTCCGCAATTGAGATCACCTCAACGTCGGAAACGATGTCGTGCTCGGCACAATAGTCGAGCATCTCCTGAGTCTCTCGCAGTCCGCCGATCATAGACCCGGCAATTCTGCGCCGACGAGGAATCAAGGAGAATGGATGGATCTCTGGAGCTTTAGGTGGCACTCCAACAACAATCAGGGTTCCATCACGACGGATCAGGTTCAAAACCCGATTCATATCGTGTTCAGCGGACACCGTATCGATTATGTAGTCGAATTTCTCAGCCGCCTTGCTCACCGCTTCATCATCGTTTAGGACGAGAAAGTCATGCGCTCCGAGGCGCTCGGCGTCAGCTTTCTTTTTCGGGGAGGTGCTAATCACTGTTACCTCAGCACCGAAAGCAACGCCAAACTTTACTCCCATGTGACCTAATCCACCAAGTCCAAGGATCCCCAGACGATCTCCCTTTCCGACTTTCCAGTGTCGTAATGGTGAGTAGGTAGTGATGCCAGCACAAAGCAGCGGCGCCACCGCGGAGAGATTAAGCGTCGGGGAAACTTTGAGGGCGTATCTCTCATCAACTACTATGTGTGATGAATATCCTCCCTGAGTGGGTGTGCGCTGATCTTGCTCGGTACCATTGTACGTAAACGAGATGTGCCCTTGGCAGTATTGCTCTTCTCCCTCTTGGCAGCTCGAACAGGAGCGACACGAATCGACGAAGCACCCAATACCAACGAGATCTCCGATTGCGTGCCGCCCTGCTCGCGCCCCACGGGCCAATACTCGACCTACAATCTCGTGTCCAGGCACCATCGGAAAAGTAGAATTACCCCACTCTCCTCGCGCTTGATGGATATCGGAGTGACACACGCCGCAGTACAGAATTTCGACCGCCACATCGTTCTCGCCGAGGGTGCGTCTTGAAAACTCAAAAGGTTTTAGCAGATCTCCAGCGGAATACGCCGCATAAGCTTTCGTGGGTAGCATAGTACAAATCCTAGTTCGGCTCTTAATACATCTCTTCACCTAAACAGCCTCATACGCCGCATGAGGAGTGTTGCCTTTCGCTGATTGTCACCGCAAAAAACCGATAGAGATCGGCTCTGGCTTCACTCGACGTGCATCATCATACGAACGTCACGGGACACTCAATAGCTTATGTTTCACCTGAAATGTTCGCTCGGGCCAGCTATGTATGCAACTCCTACAGATCGAATTGAAACCACGGACGGCTCAGAGGAATGCAGAGATGATCGCTCAAAATACCATGCGGTGACAATTGAAGCACTGCGACACAGCGCCGCAATCTAGCAGTTGCGCCGCCAGGCTTCCCCCCTCTATGTACCTCTCTATCCGCTGTGGTTTCATCCCCACATGATTGGGTCGAGGGAGAGGTAGAACCCAAGCAGAGCCCCCTTCCCGGCACCCTTGTGGTAACAGAGAAAGAGATCGATACTTACAAGGGTATCTATTGAATCACCCAGCGGGCCCTCGGTCCGGTCTTGGGAAAAAGGAACAATCGTATGAGAAAAATTTTGATAGCGCTCTGTGTCATCGGAGTAACCGCCTGCAGCACAAGCACCCCACCAGCCGCCATCGAGGAACCAGCGTGCACATGCTCTCACGATAAGAAGGGCAGTTCGTGTGAGTGCGAGAAGTGCAAGGCTGAGAATAAGGGCCAATGCGAGTGCGAGGCTCATAAGGCTCACGGGCACTCCTGCGGACACTAATCAACGGTTTGTGCATAGCGAGGCTTGAGCGTAGTGCCAAGCCTCGCGTGACACGCCTGGTACATCAGACTTACGTCAATCGACGTAGGTCGACCACATCAACGTGGGCGATGGTCGCGCTCCAGTTCTGTCTCTTGAAAGATAATTTTACAAAGAGCACAGCGATAATCTTACAAAGAGGGCGGCGAGGATATTACAAAGAGAGCCGCGAGGGCAGAGAGGGGGAAGGGAATAGGCGCCTGATACCGTCTTTGAGTGGCTTCACGTTAAAGCTGATCAGAAGCCCGACCGGAGCTTCGGCCAGTTTCATGTAGGTGATAACTTGAGCGTGGAGGATTGGTTAGAGTTGCTCCACCCAGGGTTATGCCTTTGTAATCAATTGGCATCGCCGCCTGATTGATAAATGAGAGCGCG
Organism: bacterium; assembly: GCA_017853915.1. Classification (GTDB taxonomy): domain Bacteria; phylum Bdellovibrionota_C; class UBA2361; order UBA2361; family OMII01; genus OMII01. The sequence goes on along the minus strand of JAFMIS010000167.1, from coordinate 240 downwards.
GCGAGTCTACGTTCATGGGCGAGGCATTTTTCGTACGTTGACTCGAGTAATCCGGGCCCTAGGGTTCGATGCACCTCAGTCACACAACCGATTACCTGTTGGGTGAGAGGGGCTCTTTCCCCCTCCCCCTCTCGCTGCGCTCTTTGTTAAAATTTCTTACCGCTCTCTTTCTAAAAATTCATACAGATCGTATCGGTAAAATACCGCATACGTTGCTCACGATACGCACCCGGGTCTTCT
>JAFMIS010000166.1 GCA_017853915.1 bacterium | reverse complement strand
GATGATGATGTGCGCATTATTCGCCCAGCTGACCGTGAGACTCGGCGCGTAGACTACCAAGATCCGTTCCTGGGTACTTCTCCATCACCCGCGTCCCAATCCAAACCAACCTCTGTTTCAGAGCCAGCGCCCCTTACCCACAGTGAGGGCGCGACGGTACTTGTTATTAACGCAAGCCAGGACATGGCACAGGAGATAACGATTGAGCTCTCTCGAACGCTTCCTGGCAGCTCAATTCTCTTCGCTCCAACTCTGCACCTAGCGCTCTGGATTATTAAACGACGCTCAGTCGATGTGATCCTCTCAAGCGCTACTCTTCCGGATGGCCCTCTCTCTAAACTTCATGAGGCGCTTAAAATGATGGCGCCGCCGCCCGAGCTCCTTATTTTGAGTGATCTCACGACTACTCGCTCTGAAATTAGCTCTCATCCCGGATATCGGTTTGTAGAGCTCCGACGGGTTGGGTCGCAACCGAGCGCTAAAGCCACTCCACCGGGGCACACCGCTATTGCTACCCTCGGCGCCGATATTCGAAACGATCTCAATAATCCACTCCAGGAGATCGTGGCGATGGCATTCGTCGCGCACGCGAGCCAGGGGCTCTCTCCGGTAGCTGAGCAGGCCCTGAGCGCGATACAGAAGGCGGCCGCTAACATGGCGACCGTGGTCAATACACTTGAAGATAAGATCCGAAGCGCTGTCCCGGAACCTTCCCAGCCACAGCGGTTTCCCGCCCGAAAACAGGCGTAGATTTCCTGGTACTACCCCCACAAACCGGAATATCGCATAAAGCCTGCGACTCCGAGCACCGAAATCCTCCGTGGACCCAACGCTCGGCGCTCTGGTACACTTACAGTACATGATTCTCGGCTCAATCTCACAATCTGGCTCTACTGACGGCACTCTCGTAGTGGTACACCCCGATCACAAAAGCCTTGTCATACCATCAGCGAAACACGTAGCGCGTGATGGCTCTTCTCTTCATGGCATCTCGCTCTTACAAGCTCTCGAACACTGGAACGTTATCGAGCCAGCTCTTCGAGCCATCGACGATTCTTTACGTAGTGGCACGGAGCACAACACGACTCTCGCTACGAGTGTAACGTTCCTAGCGCCACTGCCTCGCACGTGGGCGTTCCTCGATGGAAGCGCTTTTATTCAGCACGTTTTGCTCGTACGCAAGGCGCGTGGAGTTGAGCCCCCTGAAGACCTCTATACCATCCCGCTGATGTATCAGGGCGCGAGCGATAATTTTTTATCCGCCACAGATACCATCGCTCTCCGAAATAGCTTAGACGGCATGGATTTTGAGTCTGAGGTTGGAATTATTACTGACGCTGTGCCGATGGGCACCAGCGCCGCCCAGGCCGACAGGCACATTAAGCTTGTAACACTACTGAATGATGTGAGCCTCCGAGAGCTGATTCCACGCGAAGTGGCGACGGGCTTTGGATTCTTGCAAGGAAAGCCTCCCTCGTCGTTTGCTCCTTTTGTTGTAACTCCCGATGAGCTGGGCTCAGCGTGGCGTGATGGTCGGGTTCATCTTCCGCTTGAGACCAAGCTCAACGGCTCGGTTTTTGGCTCTCCAAACGCGGGAGAGATGCACTTCTCATTTCATCAGCTCATCGAACACGCGGCCGCGACCCGTCCTCTTAGCGCTGGCACGATCATCGGCAGTGGCACCGTCTCCAATAAGGATGAATCCGTAGGATCAAGCTGTATCGTCGAGCAGCGAATGCTTGAGAAGATAAAGACTGGCGCCATCAGTTCGCGCTATCTTCAAGACGGAGACCACGTAGAGATAACGATGAAGCTCAACGGTCGAGCGATATTTGGCTCGATTAATCAACGAATAGTTCTGGCTCAGGGGTAAGACCGTGGGCGCGATTCCATACAGCCCCCAATCCCCTCTCGATGTTCTTCTCCATAAGCTCTTTGATTATGCTGGCATGTTTCCCCCTGCCGAGCGCTCATTTGACCAAGCGCTGCGTGAGAGCGCCTCCTTTCCTACCACACTATCGCGGCCCTGGATGGTAGGAAGCGATCTCGTGCTTGATACCCAGCACGCGAAGAAACTAGCGACCGAGAATCTACTAGCTCGTGGATTTACTACTCCGCCCGTGCTCTGTGTTCTCGCCACTGAGGATATGCCGCAGGTCAAAGAGACCCTTGAGGCCCTTGCTGCCAAGCCCAGCCATGCTCGGCTTGGGGCACTTGAGATAAAAGTCACGCCTGATTCTATCGCCTCAACTATCTCAGCGTATGCTGCCCTGACGACCTCTCTCGGCGCGCTGATGGCCATAGAGCCAGACCTCTCGGGCGATAACTGGAGAGAGACGCTCTCCAGCGCTGTCGCCACCATTGCGCGCGCCCGCGCCGCGGTTGCTTTAAAATGCCGCTGTTCTGGTCCTACTGGCGTCGGGCCCGATCGCCTCGCGGCAGCGATAGTCGAGGTGTGTGACACAGGGATAGCCTTTAAGGTCACCGGTGGACTTCATCATCCGATCGTAGAACCAGACCGGTATCCATTTCCAACCGGATTTCTTAATGTCGCCGCGGCTTTGATGATTCGTCGCGCGCTGGGAAAGACGGTGCCGGAGAGCTTCCTCCTTGAATTACTTTGTAATCGTTCGATACGGGACATCCGCTTGGAGAAAGGTCTCGGATTTGGAAGCCTGTTCATTGATCATGCACAGCTGATTCAAGCCAAGAATCAATCTCACTTTTCAATCGGAAGTTGTAGTCTCCATGAACCCGACGCCGATCTCACGCGATTGGTTCCTAAGCCTGCTTAGCCGCGGAAACAGTAATCATAGAATCCTGGCTTGTAGAGGGAGAAGTTCTCCTCGAGCAGATATTCCACCGGTGGCCCGGTACGAAGTTCGCTCACAATCGTCGCGATCTGCCCCTGGGAGTTATACGCCTCGACCGCTCGCATCTTATCTTCGAAAGCTTTGTGTCCACCAGTAATACGGATTGACGGTTCTCGCCCATCGGGCAATCCACAATACACGCAGTGCCAATAGAGATACGGAGCCCTATCGATGCTAGCGCCGTATTCAGGCCAGATGCCTCCCATCGCGTGAAATAGAGATATCGGTATCTCTCGCGCTACAGCGACGTGATCCTGGTGGTAATCAGCCCAGCTCGGAACAAAAATCCTGCTCGGGGCTATCAAAGCACCCCCACAATCGACGCGGCGACGGAGTTCACGGACGAAGAAGCTCTCAAGCCCCGTGTATCCATGGTCATCGCGTGGGTCTCCAGGGACCGCAAGGCGTCTACCAAAGTAACTATGCAGCCCGCCGTCCGGAAAATTTAAAAATGTGATATCACTCTCGGGGACCCCAAGGGCTGCGTACGAGGTGATTGTTTCCTCAACTCGACGCTCGACGATCGTTGCCCTGTCGCGAAGGGTCACATATCCATTGCGACCGTCAGTGACCACTATAATTCTCACAGGTATAGATTCCCGACGAGCTTGACGAATGGCGAGCGCTACGCCGATCGCGGCATCATCGTCGTGTGGAGCGAAGAAAACAAAGGACTCTCGCCCAGGTCTCCAATCAGTAAACACACTCGCAAAGTCACACCCCCGAGAAATAACCTCGTGGCCACTCTGCGACCGACGCTCAAAAAGAACCGCATCGTCCGCGACAGTCGATCGTCCTCCGTTAGTTGTTCCTGGGCAGGATGCGCTGGACATATAAGTTCGCTACTAAAAAAGGGGTCGATGCTGTATTATCGATCCGTTGAGGTTACCATGAAAGCCCCTTTGGGTTTAGATACACTAGAGCAGCACCTCGAGGAATTCATCTCTACCGGCGAGAGCTACCTGCGCGACGCGCGCGCTGGCCGTTCCTATCGACACTGTCTTCACGATCCCACGTTTCTCAAGCGATCTGACTCGCGAGAGCCCCACATACTACAGGATGTATGCCTATCAATTGATGTCGGTGGCACTCACACCAAAGCCGCCTTGGTTGATTTTTCCGTCGATACATCAGGTGATTGGAGTATCCTCTTCGACATCAAAAACGAAGTATTTCTCTCGCGCGATGCGACGGAGCCCCCGATAGTCACATTCGCGGAGAATCTAGCTCGACATGTCCGTGATAGCCTCCAAAGTCGTTCCTACACTCCCAGCCGCATTAGGTCGATAGCTATTGTATGGTCAAACCAGCTTCAGGCTCGCTCCTTTGAATCCTCATCGGCGCGTGGCGTAACGGGCCTCATTATGGGGATCTCCGCTGGTAGCTATCGAAAAGACGAGTGGTTTGTGAAAGATCTCCAGGATGGATTTGATCTCGGAGATCTCTTCCGGTCATCTCTTGGTGCCCATGGATTGCGCTCAGAGGTCTTTATAATCGGAAACGATACAGCTTTTACTCTCACGGCGCTTCCCGGCGCGCGGGGCGGAGTAGTGGCGTCTTCTGGCGGCAACTGCACCGACGTGGGAACGGGAGATCGCGATCTCGACCTTATTTTTAATACAGAGATCGGCGGCTTATATAAGGTTGCACCCGCATTGCTGTCAGATGGCGATCGCGCACTTGTCGCACAGAGTGGCGCTACGATTGCACTTGAAGATCTCCTCTCTGGAAAGTGGCTTCCCAAGATTTTTGAACACCATATTAGTGTAGCTGCCGCCCGTGGCGTGACAGATCTATGTGGAATTTCGGATACGATCAGGAATCAGAGTGAGATCTTTACCACCCACGATCTCTGCGCGTTACTGGCCCGGCGTGAGCTAAGCCCCGTGATAGCAGGTCTCAAGGGGTGTTCTTCCGATGCTTGCGAGGCTCTCTCTGAGATAGCTGTTGCCGTAACACGTCGAGCAGGGACCGCCGCGGCGTGCCTCTGTTATTTTTCAATATATAACCAGATCGTTTCCGGTATTAAGAGTTTTTCTATCGCCCTCGATAGCGCCATGGCGCGACACGTTCCGGGCTATTTCGAGGTTTTAGACCGAACATTCCAGTCGATCCTTGAGAAACGACAGGTGAAGGGGCACATTACGCTTATGCGGCCAGTTCAGTGTGGCGACGGCCATGAGATATCTGTACCCCTACTGGGAGCAACATTTGCAGGAGCACTATGGAAGTGATTATTCGCCCTACCGCTGAAGAGGCATCCCGACTCAGCGCTCGGATCATCTCGGACGCCATCCTTCAAAATCCGCGGCTTGTGCTGGGGCTGGCGACAGGACGTACCATGGAGGCTCTCTACGATTCTCTGGCTGGGTTGATTCGAGAGGGTGGCGTTGACGTTTCGCGCCTCACGACGTTTAACCTCGATGAATACATTGGGCTCCCGCCCGAACATCCTCAATCGTACCGTTTTTATATGGAACACCACCTCTTTAAGAAGATTGGTGTCAAACGCGAGAACACGCACCTACCGATTGGAAACGCCCCTGATCCTGATGTTGAATCGGCACGCTATGAAGCTCTGATACAATCCGCTGGAGGGATCGATCTGCAACTCCTCGGGCTGGGCACAGTGGGCCACATCGGTTTCAATGAGCCGCTCTCCTCTCTCGCCTCCCGCACTCGCGCTAAGGCGCTCTCTCCCGAGACTCGCAGGCAGAATGGCGGTTTCTTTGGCGGAGAGGACAAAGTTCCACCGCGCGCTATCACCGTAGGAGTGGGCACTATTCTAGAGAGCAGGCGGTGTTTGATGCTCGTCACGGGCCAGGCAAAGGCCGATATTTTAGCACAAGCTGTCGAGGGGCCGATTACCTCTCTCATCACAGCGAGCGCGCTACAACTTCACCCCCGCTGTACTGTCATCGTGGACGAGTCTGCGGCCTCAAAGCTGCGGCATCAAGAGTACTATCGGTGGATATTCGCAAACGAGCCGGAGTGGCAACGATATCAGTAAATGCCGGGGAGCCAGAGATCTCGACTTGTCGCGGCCAGATTTTTTACCTTT
>JAFMIS010000165.1 GCA_017853915.1 bacterium | reverse complement strand
CATTTGGGCATGCCGTTCAGGGAGATGCCAGACGGACCCTCGCAACTTTTTCATCCGCAGGAAGTGATGGCTACCTCGCAATTAAGGATACAGTGAGAGCCCTCACGGCACAGGGGATGACGAACCACTGCGATGCTCTGATTGAGGCTATTGAGGAGATCCCTGACTCGGACGTAAATCCACACTTTGTGGTGCTTTTTACCGATGGCGCACCCAACACCTATCGCCTCAGATTTTGTGGGGATAAGCTTGGCACACCAGACTGTGGAGCTGATCCGACAGCCCTCTCGGGAAAAACAGGCGGTCTTGAAACCGGATGGTACGGCTGGACGGTGCTGTGGGATGAACGCAAGCTGCAAAGCCTTAATGGAGAGTCAGTGCCCACAAATAATACAGACCCAAACAGAGACCCAGTATTTGGAAAGCCGCTCTTTAAAAAACCTGACGGAACGTTCACCACTTCAGCCGACGTGACTAACCTTTTTCTCGATAAAGATAGAAATTTTATGATCGGCACGGAGAATGTCATCTCTGATAAAAAATGGAGCCTGCAGTTTCAAGGGTCCACAGGCTATAAATGGTCGGGGCCGAGCTACCTGGTTCATGCAGGCTTTCCATTGGCTCAATACTCGTCGGGAGTCGTCGACCGTGTGAGCGTGCCGGTTGGAGCACCTACGCCAATAACATGCGGCCCACCTGATGGTATCAGCGAGCAATATAATCACGCAAGGTACTTCGCCTCGCGCGTCGTGAACGCGAATTGGACGCTTGGCGGAGATGGAGCAAATGTAGGTCTCAAATCTCTTTTTCCCTCCTCTATCCCGGTCATTTCATATTTGAAAAGCAGTAGCTCTGATCCGACCCCCCACCCGCTTCCAACAGCCAATCCTGGCTGTCTCACTAACCTAAACGCCACTATTCCAGGCACAGACAGGACAGCGGCTCTCTATGTTGGCGGTAGTTTTCTCTCCAACACTAGCACTTCCCCGATTGGCACCTTTGGAGAGATAGTAAAAACCGCGGAGCTTCCCTACTACTGCGCGGTTCGTGCGGCGGATTACCTACGCACTAATAAGAATGCTATCGTGTTTGTGGTTGGGCTCGGTCAGGCTCCAGCAGTTGGCGAGAGTTGCGAGGATCCGATGCAAAATGCACTTGATTTCAACAGTCGAAAGGATCACTTTCTGCGCCGGCTTGCTCTAGCGCCGGAGGCCCTCAATAACCCCGCTTCATTCATAGGTGGCGGCTCCTCAGATTGGGCATCTGGGTCTGATTTTCGGTACGGGCAGTACACGCTATCAAACTGCCCCAGTCATCCTTTGGCCAGTCAGAATGTAAATCTCGGATACTCCGATACGGAGATTCCGTCCTCTTTTGATCCAGCGGCTGGCAAAACCGGAATAACCCCGAGCACTTTTAATCCGAATCAGCTTGGAGCCTACTATCCATCAAACGATCCTAAGCAGCTTAACGCGCTGTTTGGAAAGATCGCTAAACAGATCCTAGTTCGACTTGCGAATTAAATCAGAACATCCCGGCGTAGTGGTTGTCACCGCCATTTCGGTGATGCTCTTGTTCATCTGAGCGAGGTAACAGAACCTTACCCTGACCTTACCCTGACCTTACCCTGCGACCGCCTCTTTATGGTACACCTTGACGGGTGGCTGGACGCCGTTGACCACATCAGGGGTAATCACGATCTCTTTAATGCCGGCGTTACTCGGCACATCGTACATGACTTCAAGCATGCACGACTCGATGATCGATCGAAGTCCGCGCGCCCCGGTCTTTTTCTCGAGCGCTTTGAGAGCGATCGCGTCCAAAGCATCGGTTGTAAAGGTAAGCTCCACTCCCTCCATCGCGAGCAACGCCTGATACTGACGCACCAGCGCATTCTTGGGCTTTGAGAGGATCTCCACCAGAGCCGCCTTATCGAGTGGATCGAGGCATGAGATCACGGGCAATCGACCTATAAACTCCGGGATCATTCCAAACTTCAGTAGGTCCTCAGTCTCCAGGGTAGCCAACGGATTATCTTTCTTCTCGACGATCGGAACGATATTGGTGCCAAAGCCCAAGCTCTTCTTGCCTACTCTCTGGCCGATAATGCGCTCAATACCATCGAAAGCACCACCAACGATGAAGAGGATGTTTGAGGTATCCACCTGGATGAAATCCTGCTGTGGGTGCTTTCGTCCTCCTTTGGGCGGAACATTGGCTTTCGTTCCCTCGATGATCTTGAGGAGCGCTTGCTGAACACCTTCTCCTGACACATCACGGGTTACCGATGGAGTGTCGCTCTTTCGAGCAATCTTATCGATCTCATCGATGTATACGATGCCACGTTGAGTTTTCTCGATATCATAGTCAGCGGCTTGCAGGAGATTGACGATGATATTCTCAACATCTTCTCCAACGTATCCCGCCTCTGTGAGGCTGGTCGCGTCAGCTATCGTGAATGGAACATCCAACACTCGCGCAAGCGTTTGCGCAAGCAGTGTCTTTCCGGAGCCGGTAGGACCAATCAGGAGAATATTAGACTTCTGCAACTCGACTGTGCTCTTGGTTGTCTTGTTGTTCTGGATACGTTTGTAGTGATTGTGCACCGCCACCGAAAGCACCTTCTTGGCGTGATCTTGGCCGATGATGTAGTCGTCGAGGGATGCCTTGATGTCCTTGGGGGTTGGAACGGCCATCCGAGAGGGCTCTTTTCCGGTATCTTCAAGCTCCTCTGTAAGGATGTCGTTACAGAGATCGACACACTCATCACAGATGTAGACTGAAGGTCCCGCCACTAATTTTCGGACCTCTTCCTGCGTTTTTCCGCAGAAGGAGCAGATTAAATTCCCACCGTGCTTATGTGTATCCTTTGCCATGGCCGTATCCTCTGAAAAACGCTACGGGAAAAACCCTCTACTTGATAGGATGCGCAAAGCCCCTGATCGGATTGCGGCTTCAAGCTTTAAGGGTGCATGGATAATGTGTGGGCCTCCTGAGTGAGGGTTCGACATAGTCCCAGGAAAGCTTTAGGAAAAGGCGTGCCGTTAGGGTATCGGAGCGAAAAGTAAATAACTTGACTTTTTGGGCAAAAAAGCAGCCTGGCTCTCGCTAATACACTCAACTAGCCGTTTTTACAGCATTTTGTTTTTTGGAATCTTGTACGGGGGGCATCCTGCCCTGACTCTCCACACGGTAGCAGCGTATGCCCCCCTTAAATCGCGAATCCCTTATTACGGGGCCATGGAGATGCATGCTAGTCTCCTTGCAACCAGTTCGGTGAGGACCCTACTCACCGGGCTGGCATCGGTGTCAAATGGGCTGAATCTGACCTAATTGCTCAGGCATCTCTTCTTCGTTGGAGATTATTATGGAAAAATTTAAAGTTAACGATCGAGTACGTCGCCTCCCCTTCACAGTGACCATCCCAAAAGATAGCGCCGGGGGCTTCGAGAATGGCGAAACTGAGGTCGAAACCACGACGTTCTCAACTCGTGGATGCGCGGGAACTATCAAGGCTCTGCGTGAGGAAACAACCCTGACGCCTCAAGAGTCGAGAGCCAAGTCGCTTATGATTCATGTACTCTGGGATAACGGCACGCTCTCGTACCATGGCCCAGAGGCGCTTGAATTGGCGAAGTAACCCTTGAGCGGAGCCCTCCGGGGCAGCTCTCTCGTAGAATTCACTTTATTTCTTGAAAGCGAATTGAGGTTCTCTGCCCTCAATCAGTCGCACTATATTTTCCCGATGTCGGTAGATGACTATCGCGGCCAGTAGCGCTTGAGCCATGACTATTGAGTCAGGAGAGTGCGAGACTAAGGATGCTGTCGGCACCACAAGCGCCGAAACAATTGATGAGATTGAGACTATCCGCGAAACGCTAAAGACTAGAGCGAATGTCGCTATGGCAATGAGAGCGGCGATTGGGGAGAGCATCAGGAGCACCCCAAGAGCCGTCGCCACACCTTTACCACCTTTAAGTTTGGTTGGAATAGAAAAACAGTGTCCGGCGACTACCGCTACTCCTACCGACGCCGCAAACCAGATGTCGGGCGAACATAATTTCGCGATGCCGATCGCCACAGCGCCTTTGGCTATATCGCACAACAGTGTGATGATGCCAGCTCGTTTGCCAACCACACGGGAGACGTTTGTAGCCCCCACATTTCCACTCCCCACAGCGGTGATATCAACTCCATGGAGTCGCGCCACAAGGCGCCCTGTAGGGAAGGCTCCGAGAAGATAATAAGGAAGCAGAGCTAAGCAGGTAAAAAAGGTATTCACCCCCGCAATCTCCGAATAGCGTCAACGCGATCCGGGGCTCCAAAGATGTACGAGCCCGCCACAAGTGCTGTAGCGCCGGCAGCCCTGCAGAGAGCGCCAGTCGCGTCGTTAATACCACCATCGACCTCGACGACTGGCCGCGGAATCCCGATCGCGTCGCAATGACTCACTAGCTGTCTAATCTTTCCCAGAGAGCTTTGAATAAAGGGCTGTCCTCCCCAGCCGGGATTCACGCTCATAATCAAAACCAAGTCACACACATCCAGCACGTCGTGAATGGCTTCTACTGGGGTACCCGGATTGATAGCCACTCCGTTCTTCATGCCCATCGATCGAATCTCAGAGAGAGAGCGATGCAAGTGCGGGCACGTCTCCTGATGAATGATAAGTCGATCCGCGCCAGCATCTTTAAACGGCTGAAAATGACGCTCTGGCTGTACTACCATCAGGTGAACATCCAAAAAGAGAGCGCTCTTAGCTTTGAGGGATTCAACTACGTTTGCGCCGAATGTAATCGGGGGCACAAAGGTGCCGTCCATTACATCGACGTGAAGCCAATCCGCTCCCGCTTTTTCAACACTCGCCACCTCCTGCTCAAGAATCCCGATCTTGGCAGCTAGGATTGAGGGAGCGACAACTACTTGAGTACCGTTTCGAGTCATAGGCGGCAGATTACATGATTTAGACCCTCTCCGAAAACCATTTTAATGGCTCGCGCGGCGATACGAAATCGCTCACAGGATCCCCTCATAGACGATAATTACAGGGCTCATATCACGCCGACATCGCGTAGCTGTGAGGCGATGCGCACCCGCCTCACACCTGACGGATACCGCAGCGCACCCAAGGATGTTTTGCACGGCACTTAGCCTTGGAACGGAATCTGCTACCCCCTGTGTATGGGCCGTAAAAACGCCCATTAATGCCGCAAACCCAAGGGATGGGTCGGAGAGTAGTAACCTCAAGGAATGACATTATGGAAGCGATACAAGGCTCCAATCAAACAACGTCAAATCAGGGGGTTCAACCCTCGGTTCCGAATACACCAGCACCTTCGGGTAGCTCCGAATTTGACCAAACTCTCAAAACGCTGCTGGTGCCAGACTCGGCAAATAATGTCAGTGAAGAGGAATTATTTTCCGCTCTTGTCCAAGAGCGAATTGGAAAGACCAAGGGCCCAGAGGCACTCAAGGAGTTTCAACAGATACTCTCTGAGTGTAAGGACAGTCTAAAAAAACCTGACGGATTCGTCCCCTTCGAAGACGCTACCAAAGCCGCTCTGATTAAATTCCGCGACTCGCAGAAACTCTCAGCGGATGAAACCGACAAGATATACTCTGAGAGCTTCGCCGCGGCCCAATTTGATTCGAATACTGAGGTGCTCTTCGATAACCGCGGTGGTGGCGACGATCCAACTATCGCGGTCGCCTCACTTGAACAGGCGCTCCTCCTGAGTCGAGCTCAGATAGAGGGCTTTGACGCAGGAACACAGAAGGCCTCCCCTCGTAGCATCAACGAGGAAACGGTGACGAAAGCCGCTTTCATGGGCTCCACAGTTGGAGGCGCGTCTGGCTCTGGAGAGGCCGGATTTCTCTTTAAACCGATCTCCGACAGTGATGGCAAACTCGCCGTGTTACTACCACCGCGACTCGCAGGGCTAGTGAAAGGAGTAACACTCGTCGGGCCGAACGGTGAG
>JAFMIS010000164.1 GCA_017853915.1 bacterium | reverse complement strand
CCAGAGATGTTGATGGTGATCCGCGATGTTGCGGCGCCCTCCAATACATGATCGGTGCCTTGATATGGCGAGCCTTACGATGATGTCTTTGGAGGGCGGCCGGTCCGGCCGCCGGGGGCACTCGACGTTCGGGCCTAGCTCTCCGGCGCGAGAACTCGTAACTTCTCCTCCGCTCCCGAGAGAAGTTTGCGCAAATGTTGGACCAATTGAGTCCCGCGCTCGTACGAACCGACTGCTTGATCGAGGGGCAGGGTTCCACTCTCCACCGAGGTTACAACCTCCTCCAAAAGAGCTAACGCCTGCTCAAATGAAAGTGCCTCGATCTCCTTAACTCCGATGGTGCCCTTAATAAGCGCCTCAAGAGTCACTCCACCCGCTTGTCCTACCTTAGCCATGCCCCCTCCTCTGAGAAACAACAGTCGCTGATACTACTCCGTCTGAAACTCGAATATCCACATCGCTACCCGGTTCTACCTCCGAGACCGACCGCACACCCTTACCCTTGCAGGTAACTATACTATATCCTCGCTCTAGAATCGCCTGGGGACTAACCGCGCGGAGACGCAATTCAGTGGCCGTTACCTTCGATGCCGCAAATGATGTCGACCTCACAATCGACGCAGTCAGTCTTCCCGAGAACGCCCCAACAACCTGTTGCGCGGATCGGACAAGCTCGCGGGGAGCGGCACGATGTAGGCGTCGCTCACCATGCACCACAAGTTCACCCGCTGCCCGTTGGCATAGGAGTATTCCCTTTCTTAGTCGCCCCTCGAAAAACGAGCACCTTACCCTTAAAAGCTCGAGAACCCGATCAGGTTTAATTCGCGCAAGCGACAACTCCGCGGCTCTGATTTTCAAACTTGCTTCTCGGTGGAGCGCCGAGACTCGCTTTTGCAAACGGGTAGCAAGCTCATCAACTCGTTGAGCGTGCGGCTGGAACCAACGGTCCGAGTCCCGCAAGCGGCGCTCAAACTCACCAATCTGTCTCAGTAGATCCGAAACGCGCGGCACTACCATCTCCGCAGCGGCTGTTGGCGTCGGAGCTCGAACATCCGCCGCGAGATCACACAGGGTCACATCAACTTCATGCCCAACCCCCGATACCACTGGTCGAGAGCACGCAAAGACCGCTTTTACTACCACCTCTTCATTGAAAGCCCAGAGATCCTCAAGAGAACCGCCGCCCCGAGCAACAATTATAACATCCACAAGCCCCGAACGATCCATTCGACGCAGTGCTTCGGCGATCTCTTGAGCAGCGCCATCACCCTGAACCCGAGTATCCGCGATATAGACCACCATCGACGGGAAGCGCTCACGGATTTTGACCATCATATCGTGAATTACCGCTCCAGTCTGAGAGGTAACTAACCCTACGGCCCGGGGAAGGAAGGGCAGAGGCCGCTTGCGCTCAACCGCGAAAAAGCCCTCCTTTTCAAGGCGAGCTTTCAGCTCTAGAAAACGACGTTGAAGCTCCCCCTCCCCATCTTCCAGGAGCCGATGCACAACGATCTGAAAGCGTCCACTCTGTGCATAGACATTTGGACGTCCATGACACCGCACCGACATACCAACTTTGGGTTTGAAACCGAGCGAGCGCGCCACCCCTGCCCACATCGCACATGAGAGCTGCGCCCCCTCATCCTTGATCGAAAAGTAGATATGCCCACTCTGAGCCACCGTAAGCTGCGAGATCTCTCCCTTAAAAAGAAGCTGCGGGAATTGCAGCTCAAGTATATCGTTGACCAAGCGCGTGACATCCGTGACTGAGAGGTACACGGGCTCCGATGATGCGTTTCCTGATGTATGGGGGCGCGCTTGAGATTGTTGACTCACACCATGACGGTACTACGAAAATCGCGGGAATTGAAGCCGCATACCACGTCAAAGCTCCTCCGACGAGATCCGCACTCGATCCTTAAGGGATTGTGGCTCGTTACCACCCTCTCTCTTGCGCTCGATCCCTGGATCGCGGCCCATGGCGCCCCCGCAGCTACTTCTGGAACCTTTGGATACGGAGCGCTGGTTATGGCTCTTGCGACGCTCCCCTTTCTCGACCGACGAAGAATGGCGAGTATGATTTCGCGCGTGCGACGAATCAACAAGAGAGAGTCAGAACGGACATCCCTCGTTATTAGCTTTATTCTGGGTGGAAGCGTTGTGCTCACTCTGCTGTTCAAAGTGCTGTTACTGCCACGCATCGATAATATTCTTGCCCTCATCTTTGTGGGATGTCTGATTGTGGGCGCGCTGAAACACATCCAACACACGGTGGCCGGGCGTTCCAAGGAGCGTGATGCTCTCAAGACATCGCCCACACGATACATTCAAAACTGGGAGTCTCAATTAGTCACTCTCTCTGCCATGCCTATCGTTATGGCGCGCTCTATTAGCGCCCTGGCAACTGTCGCGAGCACCTCGTCAGACGATCATTTTTTTAGAATCGTCGCTTTACTCACCAGCTTCACGTTCCTGCTAATCCTAAAACCAGCCCGCGACGTTTTTGCTGGCTTCTGCGTAAAGTGTCGACATCCAACCCCGATCGTGTACGTGGAGTACGGGAGTTGCCCCGAATGCAACGATACTTTAAAAAACGAGCGCCACTAACGACAAAGCCCGGCCCTGGGCACGCTCGATCGCCCGGGCGCTTACACGTCCCACTTTCTGTCGATGATCGTACGACTACCGTAATTTGAATCCAGAGAAGATCGCGGCGATGAGTCCCTTTTCTTTTGATGTGCCTACTCCAAACTCATCTGCGTCATGCTCATGTGCTAATCCGGCATCCCTCTCTTCCCCGGGCGCCGCCGCGTCCACGGACATCTCGCCCGAATCGCGCAAGAGACTCTGTGTTACAAGGGGCTGTCGGACACACTGCAACCGATCGCCGCGAGCCCCACAGAGGACAACCTCCACCTGAACTGAGTCTATATTCTCAGCCTCATTCAACGGGGACTCGAACTCAAGCATGTACTGACTCAGTCCTACCTGTTGGCGCGTCCACACAGCCTCGTGAAGAGGTCGAATTTCCCTCTTTCCCAGCTCAAACCTCTTGCCATCGGTAGCCACCAAGCTTGCTTGTACGGTTATCCCGTCATGAAATATATCGCCGGCAGGAATATTAAGAAGTATCTGTGTGCTCAAGATACTGCTCTTGCCATACCTTTGCGATACAACGTCAACCACACACGGCGTTGCCGCTTGAATCTGCACGACTTTTCGCCCGCCTGTTACCAGCGGCCTCAAGAAAAATTCCCTCTGTTCGCACACGTGTGCGCGCCCCTCTGGCGTACAGACAGCAACTCGGGCGAACAGACGGAGCTTTGTTCCCACTCTTGCGCCCTCCAACCCGACTGACCATCCCAGGACCTCGCTTTTGGGAAAATGAGTTACAATCGTTTGCTCTGCCAGGCCTGAATATCCTTCGATACACACAGCTCGGGTCACCGGCTTAAAACTCATTCCCAGGGAATCAGAGAATGCCTGCAACAGAACATGTCCATCTTCTCGCTCCAGAGATACCTCTACTCGATACGGAGAACACAATTCTCCCAAGCGCCCCGACGCCACATCGACGAGCTGCTGGCCGGAATTAGACGGAACGACCGTTGCCTGCACCCGAATACTATCATCACCATTAAACCATGCCTGCGGATCCACCTCGATCGACTTTAACTCGACTACTGCGCGATCCCGCGTGGAATCATGAGACGAGGCATTGTCTCCCGCGGACGCCACGCGCATATCACGCTCAGGCACTCTGACTGTCACCCGGCCCATATCACCGCAGAGAATTCTCTCATCGCTGGAAGCAATTACCAATTCACACATCAGCTCATGTGAGCCCGGCGCCAATTGTAAAAACTCGACTGGGATATCAATGGCGAGGCCACGATAGAAGGCCCACGCACCTTTAGGATGAAGAACTCTTCTGTATCGATACGAGGAAACTGATTCAACCGCGACATTCATCTCCGAGGCAACAAAGGGAATTCCCAGGGATGACAACTCTACAATCTCTCCTTTCGAGTCAACAAAACGACACTCCAACATGACACTCTCACCAGCGTGCATAAACAGCGAGAGATCAAACTGCACCGATACTGAATGTCGTTCCCAACCGGCGACACACACGAACCCACTATTGACCTGAAACTCAGAGATCTTATCTCCTGATACAACGTCATGTGGCCACATTCCCACCGTGTGCGGCGCCGGCGCCGAGTGCACTCGAAGCTCGCGCTGTGGCACACAGATACTCTCCGTTTTCACACACCCAAGAACTTCGCAACCAGCACCATCGACGACCGAGATCACAAAATCAACTTCACACCGACCCGCGGGAAGATTCAACGCCGCGTAGGGAATAAACGCGCGAATCTCGTCCACCACAACACGCTGCGCATTAGGCCGAATCGGGACGAGCGAGCAAAATGCGGCGGGATCGGTGATTATCTCGTCAACCTCTCCACTCGGATCGCTCCATGTAGACCATTCTGGCCGAGCGGGCACTGCTCGCCCCTGGCACGAAACGCTCACACGCAACCATAACAACTGTCCATCACGACCTACGAGTCTCAAACCCGCGGATACCAGGCATCCCTTGGTCCCGAACATCTGATGGTCGTGCAATACTTCAACGCCATACAGAACTTCCTGGTCATCGCGAGGGTGTATGTGGTTCGTCTCAAGGAGATGCCCCTCGAGCAGGGACTCAAGCTCAAGCGAAGCGAGACTCATCTTTCTGCGGACGAACCATTTCAGGAGCATCGTAAGCTCATCCAATTCGCGACTTACATCATAGATGCCAGAACGAGCGGCCGCGCTTATGACGCTCTGCTGTCCACCCTCGCGTTCAAATGAATCACGCGCCGCTATTGCTTTCTGCGCACGCCTCACAAGACCACTCACGATACCCGCCTCAACCGATCCAGCGTGTAAAAGGCTCAGAAGCTGGGGAAGATGCGGCTCCAGAGCGAAGATACCCGTTTCGCGATGGGCAATCTCTCGAATCACGCGAAGAACCAGTTCAGCGACCTTGCCTTGCGCTACTATTGAAGCTCTGCGGTCCTTGGCTCGATATTTGTGTGCTCGGCGAACATCATCCTCAAGTGGAGCGATGAATGCTTGCAACTCTCGTGAGCGCTCTCCCAGCGCACGTCGCGCATCAAATGAAGCCGTGCGCCGATGTTCGCGCACAGCGGGAACCTTATTCACGCGGGCCGAAACCGCGGTCGCGCCATTTTTACCCGCAACTTTAAGAGGGGCGCTTGAGTCAACAATCGCTCCACCCTCGGCGTCGTGCTGAAACTCGTCTCGTTCAATCGCGTTTGTGTGACTAGTCACATTACTCCTCCAACCCCACTCGCATTGAGTCAGTTTCGAATTCCAATTCCCTTACAAGTACCGTTGGTATCTTGTCACGTACCCCCATCAATATGAGGGCTCCTCGTAGCTATTCGAGGACAAGAGGAACATCTTCCTGCGCGTCCATTACAACGGCGCACCATCGCCTACCACCCAAGCGTAGCTTGCTCGTTACACTCACTTTTTTGGCTAGTTCGTGAACTCCTCGGACGACTACTACTATTTTCGTAGCGACACGGTTTCTACCCCAAGTGACTGAGATCTATCAACCCGTGTTGTGGAACTTTCTATCCCCTCGGCTGAATTGTAATATGAGCCCTTTTTGGATTATAACTACAGCCTTAAGAATTTTTATGTGGCGAAAGGGTTGACATGGCTACCGACATTAAGATGCCCCAACTGAGCGATACGATGAGCTCCGGCAAGATCCTCACCTGGCGAGTTGCCGAGGGCGCTCCGGTAAAACGAGGAGATATCCTGGCGGAGGTAGAGACAGACAAAGCAAATCTTGAGATCGAATCATTCTTCAACGGCACTCTTTTGAAGATCATGGTTCCGGCTGGCTCTAACGCAAAGGTAGGTGAAGTCATCGCGGTCATCGGACAAGCCGGCGAATCCGTTGGCACGATCAAGCCGACAGTA
>JAFMIS010000163.1 GCA_017853915.1 bacterium | reverse complement strand
ATTTCTTTGGAGTGAGCAATCGCGGGTGCCGAGCGCCAACGCATGCCCGCTCATATCAGCCGCGATCTGAACCTCGATGTGCCTCGCCGGCGCGATGTATTTCTCAATAAACACCTCAGCGCTTTTAAACGAGCGCTCGGATTCTCGCCGCGCGCTTGCGAGCTCGGTGGCGATATCGGAGCCTGCCTGAAGAACTCTCATCCCGCGGCCACCCCCACCAGCGGCGGCCTTGATAATGATCGGGAAACCGACGGAGGCTCCGAAGGCCCTGATGGCATCAATCTGAACCGCCCCGGGAGACTCTGTAATCAGTAGCGTCGGCGCGGTGGGTACCTTTCCCCTTTGGGCCAGCGCCTTAGCGTTGGTTTTGCTCCCGAGGGCCCGGATCGTCGCGGCGCTTGGGCCGATAAATATCATCCCGGAGTCCACCGTAGCCTGGGCGAGGTCTGGATTCTCGGAGAGAAAACCGTACCCAGGGTGTATAGCGTCAGCTTTTGAATCACGCGCGGCGGAAAGTATCGCCTCGACCGAGAGATAGCTCATCGGGCCACCGAGAGCGACCGAGCGAGAGGCCTCGGCTACAAACGGAGCGTCGGCGTCAACATCTGAGTACAATGCGACTGTCTCGATGCCTAGTCTGTCGCATGTTCGAATAATCCTACGCGCGATCTCACCACGGTTGGCGATAGCGATCCGTTTAATTCGAGAAAGTACCGGCATGAAACCTCGATAGACGACCTACATCCGAAATGTGCCGAAGGCGCGAACGTGGTCACGAGGCTCACGCGGGGCTAGCGAGAGAGCAAGGCTAAGTGTCGCGCGAGTCTCGGATGGAAGAATAATTCCGTCATCCCATAAGCGCGCCGTCGCGTACAGGGCATCAGTCTGGGTGAGGTACTGGCCCCTAATCTCCTCATAGTAGCTCTTCTGTTCGGTTTCACTAAATGCGGCCCCCCTGGAGGCCGCGCTCTCAGCTCGCACCTGCGTAACTACACTCGCGGCTTGGTCAGGTCCCATAACGCCAATCCTCGATTGAGGCCAGCTCCAGATGAAGCGCGGGTCGTAGCCACGACCACACATCGCGTAATTGCCGGCGCCATACGAGTTGCCAACGATGACGGTATATTTAGGCACATGGGCGCACGCCACGGCCGTGACCATTTTAGCGCCGTCCTTGGCGATACCTTTGTGTTCGTATTCCTTGCCTACCATGAACCCTACTATGTTCTGAAAGAATACCAGAGGGATCTGTCGCTGATCGCAGAGCTGGATAAAATGCGCCGCTTTGAGCGCGCTCTCCGAGAAGAGAATGCCATCGTTTGCGATGATTCCGACGAGAAAACCGTCGATACGCGCGAAGCCGCAGATAATAGTAGTGCCGTAGGTGGGCTTAAACTCATCGAGATCGCTATCATCGATCAGGCGCGCCAGGATCTCGCGCATCGGAAAGTACTGCTTAGGATCGGATGGGATGAGCGACGAGATCTCGCGCGCATCAAATCGCGGCGGGCGAGATTGACCTCGTGTTGCGCGTGATGGGTTAATATTTGTAAGAGAAGCCACAGCACGGCGTGCCATCTCAAGGGCCTCCTCATCAGATGAAGCGAGGTGATCTGTTACGCCACTAACGCGCGAGTGTACATCTCCGCCGCCGAGCTCTTCGCTTGTGACTATCTCTCCGGTAGCCGCCTTAACAAGTGGCGGTCCGCCTAGAAATATCATCCCTTGATTGCGGACGATGATGGCCTGATCGCTCATAGCTGGAACGTACGCGCCTCCGGCCGTACACGAGCCGAGCACTACCGCAATTTGGGCAATTCCCTCAGCGCTCATGCGAGCCTGGTTAAAGAAGAATCGACCAAAGTGGTCTCGATCTGGAAAAACTTGATCTTGAAGAGGAAGGAAGGCTCCACCCGAATCGACCAGGTAGATGCATGGGAGTTTGTTCTCGAGCGCAATCTGTTGAGCACGCAGGTGTTTCTTCACGGTCATGGGGAGGTATGTACCGCCCTTCACCGTGGCGTCGTTGGCGATAATCATGCATGGGGTGCCCTCAATAAGCCCCACCCCAGTCACGAGGCCAGCTCCAGGGCGTACTCCCTCATACAGACCGCTGCCTGCAAGGGTAGCGACCTCAAGAAACGAGGAACCGGGATCGATCAGGTGAGCGAGGCGGTCTCGGACCAGTAGTTTTCCGCGCTCGACATGCTTTTTAATGGCCGGGTCGGATGCCAAGCCCTGGCTGGACTCGCGACTCGCCAGCAGCCGCTCTGCATGCCCCTTAAAGGAGTCTGAGTTAGCCTTATAGGGGGATTCGGAGGGCGAAATATGGGTGCCTATGTGCATAGGAAACTAGGTTAGGAAACATGGCTAAGTCCGTCAATGAAGAAAAGCCTAGGTCTCCGTATTCATTGAGGAAAAGGAAAAATTAGGTTGGCAAGGCTGTAGGGTATATACTTGGGGGGTCTTAATTTGCGCCTAAGTAGCCTACTTAGGTTTGGAGGAATCGTGACTAGTTCAAAGGATATTCGAGACGTAAGCGGCTCGCTTACCGTTATGCGCCCGCCAGTGCCACACCTCAAGCAGGGGGTATGCCACGTTATGTTTGCCTTTGAGCTGGGGCTATCGGTGCGGCTGGATATAGCCGCTCAGCGCTTGAAGCAGGATGTAGAGCGCACCAAGTTTCGTCGCAACCGGCGCGCTCCTAAATATTTCGATTACGATCCGCCGCCGCTTCGAATCTTACAGCACGGGCAGCAGATGAACGTCGGTAAGTTCTTCACGAAGCCCCAAGCTGAGCTGACCTTGTTCGATTTTGGTGGATGCTCGGTTAGCTATCAGATCGATATAGCAGGGCCGATGGGTCATCTGATTGAGTTGAGCGAGGTGCTATACGACAACGCCTTTCTGCTTGAGGACGCGCGGGAGCGAGTTCGTCAATTGATGAACGAGATCGGCGACTCGATTTCGCGACCGCACTTGAGTGACTCGGTTGAAGACTTCGTTGTGTATCATCTTGAGAGCTTTGATGGCGCCCCAGAGATAAAGACACTACTCGATGTTGGCGCGCGAGACTTTGCGAGTCTCTTGCGGGCCGAAAAAGATGAGCTCGGGGACGAGGAGGTTCGAGATGCGCTTGGCACGAGAACGTCGTACGGCGCGAGCGATTGCGCGGTGATAGATTGGAACGGCGCTCTCTTTTTTGGTGAGAATGTTGAGGATGTGCGGGCTGTCCTTGAGTTCTGCAACGTTGAGTTTTTGGAGATGCGCTTCCTTGATGAGCAGCTCGATGATTATCTCGAAAAAGCGTACGCGGTCTTGACCACTGGCAAGAAGGGAGAGGCGGATCTTGGCAAGATCGCCCGACTGCAGGTTGATTCAGCGTTGCTGTACGAGGCTGTGGAGAACGCGCTTAAGCTGCTTGGGGATCAGTATCTAGCTCGGGTCTATTCACTGGCGTCGACTAAGTTCCACCTTTCAGAGTGGAACTCAAGCATTCGCCGCAAATTGGATACTCTCGATAGTATCTACCAGAAGCTTTCAGATGGAGCCGCTCAGCGCCGCTCGGAGGCCTTGGAATGGACCATTATCGCCCTCGTTCTTATTGAGGTTCTCATGGGCATCGGGGATAAGTTCCTCAAGTAACCGATCGGCCGCTTGATATTACGTGAACCAGGAATATCGATGGTGATCGCGATATCTCGGCGCCCTCCAATAAATATTCGGTGATGCGATGTGGTGGGCCCTACGACGATGTCTTTGGAGGGCGGCCGGTCCGGCCGCCGTGTGTGACGTGAACCAGAAATATTGTTGGTGATTGGCGATATTGCGGCGCCCGACCCGGGCGCCCTCCAATACATAATCGGTACCACGATATGACGGGCGTTACGACGGTGTCTTTGGAGGGCGGCCGGTCCGGCCGCCGCATATAACGTGAACAAGAAATATTGATGGTGATCGCGATATTGCGGCGCCCGACCCGGGCGCCCTCCAATACATAATCGGTACCACCATGTAGCGGGCGTTGCGACGGTGTCCTTCGAGGGCGGCCGGATATAACGTGAACAAGAAATATTGATGGTGATCGCGATAGCGCGGCGCCCGACCCGGGCGCCCTCCAATACATAATCGATACCACCATGTGGCGGGCGTTGCGACGGTGTCCTTATCACGGCGCCCGAGCCGGGCGCCCTCCAAGTAAATTATAAATTATTTCGATCGACAATCGCGGCAACTCCTGGGCGCCGCGACGGGCATCATTGCAGCGGTGTTGCTACCGGTATCGCTACCGGTGTCGGCGCTGGAACATCCGCGCTTAAAGTCTCAAGAGGCTTATCTTCATCCGTCGCTCGCTCCACAACAGCATCATCCCACCCTCCACCAAGAGCTTTGAACACCGATACGAGCGAGGTAAGCAGCTCCGTCTGACTCTGCGTAAGCTCGAGCTGAGAACTTAAAGCAACCCGTTGCGCGTCGAGTACTGGAAGTAGGTCAACCAGACCATTCTCGTACTGAGTACGCGCGATCTGAACTGCCCGGCCGCTGTACTCAACGCTACTCGCCAAGAGATCCCGGCGTTCACGTGACGCGCCAAATTGCGCCAGCGCTGACTCAGTGTCTTCGAGCGCCAAAAGCACCGACTGCTCGTACTGGGCTAACGCTCCATCACGAAGAGCCTCAGCTTGGTCGATATTCGCCAACACTCGACCCATGTTCAACGCTGCCCACGAAATCGTGGGAAGCAGGCTGTATGAATCACTGTTACCGTTTGTGAGATCGCCAGTCGAACGAGCCTGGAGCGAGATCGAGCCGTTAAATGTCACTTTCGGAAAGAGATCGCCCTTAGCCACACCGATACCAGCCGTGGCCGCAGCGAGCCTTGCTTCAGCGGCTCGAATATCAGGCCTTCGTTGTAGAAGAGACGCCGGATCTCCCAGCGCGATGGGCCCTGTGTACACCGGCAAGGGCGCTGGAGGTGAGAGCTCCGGCGCTACTTCAGATGGTTGCTTGCCACATAATACGCCTAGGCGATACATCGCCGCCACCGCTCGCGCCTCAAGCGCCGGCACCGCGGCAAGGGTATTTGAAAGTTGAGCCTTCGCTCGAACGACATCGAATTCAGTTGATTGCCCCCCTTTGAAGAGCGCCTCAGCAATCTTCACTACTTGCTCTTGCGTCTTCGCGTTCTCTTTCGCTACCGCGATCTGCTGTTGAGTTCCACGCAGGAGGAAATAATTGCGAGCTACTTCACTCACGACTATGCGAATAGCGTCCCGGAGCTCCGCGACTGACGCGGCGCTTTCCGCGTCTCGCGCCTCAACCTGACGCCTCACACGACCAAAGAGATCGAGCTCCCAAAAAGCGTCGAACCCAGCCGAATAGTACTCATTTGTGATGTGTGTTTTCCCAGTCTTGAAAGCGCCGCCAGCGAATGTTGAAGTAGGGATATGGGTCTTGGTGTACTCCTCGCTATTTGTGATTGTGGGGAAGAGATCAAGGAAGGTCTCCTGACGAACCGCTCGCGCTTGGTTAACCCGAGCGATGGCGCTCTCAAGATCGTTATTTGAGCGCACAGCCTGCTCAACGAGGTTCATTAAGGTCTGATCGCTAAAATGTCTCCACCACGCCTCGATCGCTTTCTGATCAGATTCAGCTACAGTCTCAACTCGGGCGGCTCCGATAAACTTCGGCGCCACCGGGATCTCAGGCTTTACGTAATCGGGCCCAACCATGCACCCAGAAATGGCGGAGCAAAGGGCAAGTGGCGCGATAGCAAATCGAAGACGATAGATCGCGGTCACGATCGCCGTCGTTCTCTTGCCCTGCCACCGATCCTTTGAACCCCTACTCCGCATCAAATTCCCCTTAACCGGACGCACACGCCCACCTAGTGAAGCAGCCCCTGATTTGGATCGCTTGCTCCGCCGAACCCCCCTACGTCATCCGTGTCGTCGTATGGTGCCGCGACCCGTGGTCGCGAAATCAGTGAGTACAACACTGGTACCACAAAAAGGGTAAAGACGGTACCGACTACCATACCGGTTAC
>JAFMIS010000162.1 GCA_017853915.1 bacterium | reverse complement strand
GGCCTCTCCTTGAAAATCCTCTTGCAGAAACCTATCTCCAAGTACCCAGTGAATCGACGATGTTCCGGCTGATACCTGCCGCTCCTCGTCAGGTCCACTACGAAAGGAGATCTCGCTCTCCCACTCACCAGCGAACATCTCAAGTAGTTTATGAGAAGGTCCTGGCCGACTTAACGCCGCCCACTCCATCGGAGTCAACGCTCGCGCGGAGACCCCGTCTTCCACAGAGGCGTTCTTACGTAGAGAGCACCCCGCGGAGCACACCAGTATAATAGACACTACAGCCCAGCATATATTTCTCATAAACGATCACCCTGCTAGTAAGAACGAGGAGGTCAACCCCACCCTATCACTCAAGGGACGCTCCGGTCGAGCCAGTCGCTGGTTGGACCTTGCCGATTTACCGGGCAAGCTCCACAATGATTTTCTATGTCGATTGTTCCTCCCCGTCGCATCCCGAAGCTGAGCAAACCACCCCGCCTGCGAAGCGGCGATACTATTTGCCTCGTTGCCCCCGCCAGTCCACCGTACAACCCCTCATTGCTCGACATGGCCAAAAGGCGCCTCTCCGAACTTGGCTACGAGGTACGGGTCGGCGTCCATGCCCGAGAGAAAAACGGATTTTTGGCGGGGAGCGATCGCCACAGGGTGTTGGATCTTAATAAGGCTTTCCGTTCAAAGAGCGTACGAGCTATTTTTTGTGTGCGAGGTGGTTATGGCACTGGGCGCATACTTTCGCAGCTCGACTTTACCGCCCTACGACGATCTCCAAAGATTCTTGTTGGATGTAGTGATCTAACAACTTTATTGTGTGGAGCCCTGGTCAGATCCGGAATCATGACCTTCCATGGCCCCACGATGCAGTCTCTGATGCAGCCTGACTGCCCTACTTTTACGTGGGACAGCTTTCTGGCGCAGATTGGGGGCACCCCTGAATGTTTGGGGCCACTGGGAACGCACAGCCCGGAATCGCGATCCGTAGTAGATTGTTTATATGCCGGGAAAGCCACCGGACGACTCGTGGGCGGCAATCTATCAATCATCAATTCTCTGATTGGAACCCCATTTTTACCCTCTCTTGCTGGATCCATACTGTGCCTCGAGGATGTCGGAGAAACTCCCTTCCGTATCGATCGGACACTTACTCATTTATTGAATGTCGGGCTATTCAATGGAGTAAAAGGATTTGCCTTGGGAACCTTCGATAAGTGCGCCTACAAACCCCAAGACGCCGAATCTCTGCAATCGTTGCGCGACGTGGTAATTGACAGACTGCGGCCACTCAAGAAACCAATAGTGCTAGGTCTGCCGTTTGGCCACATCCCCCATAACGCGACACTCCCCCTTGGAGCAACTGCGACGCTTGATGCGAGGCGTGGTGAGCTCATCATAGAAGAACCTGGTGTCAACTGACGCAGTGGACAGCGATGGCAGGTGCCAGGCAAACAGGCGCCGAGGGGTGGTAGAAAATGCTCCCTGACTGCTACTCTTCGAGCGGTCTTCCCTCGAGATTAAAGCGCTTGACCTCACTCTGGCCAGTTTCCTGATCGGAGATCTTTACCGAGACAAATGGCTGCTCCTGCGCTGGCGCTATTCGCTCCTCGATCACGCTTGAAATCGGTTTTGACGCCTCATTGGGCCGCTTGTCCCCCTGGCCGCGAAGCCCCAACGTTAATTTACCGTGCGCGGCTGCCAGACTCACTCGAATTGAATCACGAAGGCTCAGCAATAAGGTCACGGTTACGTACTGCCCCTGAGTCGCGTTCGCCACTGGCTTGCCCTCGGTCGCGCGGTTGGAGGCAAGCACTCGCACAGGCCCAGCTAACACGGACGCGGTATTCTTTCCAAACACGTCAGTCAGCCATACCAGATCAACGTCGGTGCCTGGTTGCGCCCATCCATCAACATTATCGAGAAGTGGCTGCTCCACCGTTAAAGCAACGGCGCGATATCTGCGAGGCAACGCGGCTGTTAGGATGTGAACAGGCTGCCTGCTCGTTAAAGAGCCTTTAAGAATGGGCTGATTTTTGACCAGGATCCCTTTGGCATACATTCCCTTGAGTTCATCGAAAGAACGTACAGTGTCACCTGAAACCTGCTCTTCTGGAATATGCTCCTTACGAAACATCGTAGGCTGGAATGATGTGCCCACATCGAGGGTTTCGATCGGAACTAAAATCTCTACGCCTGTGATGACAGGAACCTCAACCGGCTTTATGGCCGCGTCGCTCGGACCGCTTGAGATATGAAGATAGACGGCGATAATTCCAAGGAAAGCTATGAGGAACACCGCTCCGCCGATCACAGCCAGAGGATCACTCTTTGATCTCCCTCCCCGACCTCGGTTGAAGTTCCCTCTTGATAGCGCCATAGCTTCCCTTCAGACTATCCGTGACGACACGCGCAGCATTCTTCTGCCTTCATGAGAGCTATCGGCAGATCTATCGGGAAGGTATAGAAAAAGATGCGGACACTCTTAAGTTGCTGTATTTACAGTGCTTATCTACCTTTCCGATTGGGATTTTTCCGAGTCAGCCCGGAGGAGACAAATTTGACCCAGTAGAAAGACGAGTGCTATCTCGACCCGTAATACGCGAGAGCCTAGCCCCACTCGTTGAAAACCCGCGCGCTCAAATACAGCGAGCTCCTCTTCTGCCCATCCAGCCTCAGGCCCGACCGCCACAACAACTGAACGAGCCTCACCTACTGAAAACTCAGGTGTTAATCGGTTACCCTCTGGGTGCGCGATAAGCTTGACGGCCTCCACATTCGCGATGCGGTCCAGATGATTACGGATAAAAAATGAAAACGTCCGATGAACTGTCACCTGTGGAGCAAGCCCCTCTCCTACTTGCTCTAATGCCTTGATGATCTCTTCCTGAAGTTGTTGAGGCTCAAATAGAGTAGCAGTGCCATAGCTTCTCTCTCCTCGTTGCGTGCGAACACAATGGATGGAGCGGGCTCCTATCATAACAGCAGCCTGCACCACCTTCTTCATAGTCTGGGGCCTTGAAAGCCCTACAATCAGATCGATGGGCTTTAACGGCGTAGACTCTCTCAGCGCTATGATTTCGCATCGCACCTGGTTTGATATTACCTCTGTTACTTTTGCAGTTCCCTTCATTCCTCCAAGGATAGCGATGCGAATTTCTTGCCCACGAAGAGCTTGATAATCGGCATACAATTTCGCCGCTCTCTTTCCCTCAATCACGATGAGAGAATCATCACGCTGTTCATCTGGAAAAACTATTAGAGAATTCATTCTTCAGTACCACGCCTCACTGTGTATAGCCGTTGAAACACGCACACCTGATAAGCCCGAGAAGATTCTTCGCTTGCCGGGACAATCCGCGCTCTTCCCCCTCGTTCAGCTTTCCGGCGCATGACATCGTGATTCCGCTTCAGCTCCCTGAACATCCCATCGATGAATCACCGTATTTCCCCTCGCTCCTCTCCCTGCGAGCCAGATACAAGGCGACTCTCCTTTAAATAATCTGTGTGTCCAAGCAGCGAAGTTATCGAACAACCAGTCCTCAAGCGGAAGATCAATCGCAAGATCTTCCTCTATCACTCCACCGGCACAGCGCACCTTGGCACCTATATCGTACACGTCTATGCTCCCTACAGTCGCCCGCTTTTTCGCTTCCTTTGACGACCACCATCGATGCCCTAGGATCTCCAAAACGATCTCTAGTATCCTCTCCTGAGCAGATTCATATCGTTCGAGAGCCCCGAGACCGTTGTTTTTCTCCAATACCTCTTCCCAGGCCACCACTAATTCAATCGGATTGATATAGAAATGTCGCGATAACCTCTCTACCATTCCATCCGCGGGCAGAATCCAGGGCCCCTTCCGCATTCCCTTCCCTCGAAGAGCGTTTGACAGCGAATCCGCTGATAGGCCAGGCGTGTTTTTCTGTGAATGCCTGCGTCGATCAGCGACACTCTCTACAAGAATACGAAGAGCGCGATACTCTTCCGGCACCCGCGACCAAAACTTCTCCTCAGACGCCGCATCTTGAATGTGCAGCAACCCTACCGGAACGCCCAGGCGTCGGTCCACATCCTCAGACTCAGCGTATGTCAACCCGAGAGCTTCTTCGACCTGCGCCTCGAGACACCCCTCCAGCAGAGCTACCAAAGCCTCAAGCACACGCCAGTCTCGTGATTGCCTTGTCGTCGGGGGAAGATACACGATGTCCGTTGGATCTCGCTCAACTAACAGGCGCTTTATCTCAACGATTCGCTCAATCACATCGGGAGAAATAGGATCGAGAGAAGCAGGAACAGGTAATGCTCTCGTCACCCCCTCTGGGAGTTGTATCTTTCCACCGAGAAGCCGAACACACGATGAGGCCACTCGTGAGTTGAGGTACGCGACCAGTCGGGGATCCTCACAAAACACCCCAGTTGATGCGGCTCGCCCAAAACTCCATCCACTCTCTTTCAGCCGAAGCCCCAAGCTACCATTTGCCAACCACGAATAACTCCAACCACGGCGTGCGCACCATTGCTCCGCTGTGCGCGCGCCCGCTACTGAGCGCGCATAGCGCGAAAAACCCTCACGGCAATCCAGCAACCAATGATTCGCCCCTATCCAACGCCGATATCCCCCTCCCTTGCTGTATGGGATCCATCCTGGCGTGCCTCCCGGAATTTGCCAAACATATCGCACGAACCGCTCGTCATGATTGGTTTGTATCCCGACCACAACGTGCGCCAGGTCGCCCACAGATCTGGGCGATACACGCAAAGAATTCGGAATGTGCCCCACCTCAAGGAATAATCTCCTCGGATCAGCTCCGATTAACTTAGCTTGCGACACTTCGTGGCAGATATCACCTACATCTCCCGGCTCAGACAGACGGCGAAAGAGGGCCGTTTTTTCATCATACGTCGCGACCTCGGAGAAGTTGCTATAGGAAAATGTATGCTGTTGCGAGGGAGATGCTTTGCGTCCACATACCACTGAGACTCGAAGCCCATCGTGAAGAGCCGTGTTTTTATGAAAAGCTCGCGGGCCCAACTCACACATAACATCAAGTGCAACCTCGCTGAGAAACCCCTCAAAATCTCCGCCTCCGCGGCGAAAACCATCATATCCCCGCAGGCGTAGCCACTTGTCACTCGTCACAAAACCTATGATCCCACCGGAGCGCGTCAATTCGACACAGCGTTGAAGGAAAGCAGCCGCGAGATCGATTCTCGTGGCCGGATACTCTTGGTCTAGAAAGCTCCGCAATTCCCCCGACATTTTACGTCGCCCTAGATAGGGAGGGTTCGTGACCAGTATATCAAAGACCTCGCGACCACGGTGATGCCCTCTGTGCAGCGTTCCAAGCGGTGCGTCCACAACCGAAATCGAGCTTACAAGAGTTCTCCAGAGCTCTCTTCTATCCCCCCGAAACCCCTGGCGGAGGAACTCCAGGAATACCAGAACACGACAGAGCTCCACAGCATCCGGATCGATATCACTTCCGTAGACCCGCAATTCACTTACACAAGCCCCAGGGAAAGCAACTTGATAGTTTTTAATCGCGCTGAGAAGCATATGACCGACCCCACAGCCTGGATCACAACATGAAACGCCCTGACCATCTTTACACGGCGAGTTAGTTTTTTTGCTGAGAGCAAAACATCGTCGAGTAATAAAATCTGCTATGTACTCATCCGTAAAAACCTGCGTTAACCTGGCTACACTGGCGTGCTCCGCTTGATTTCGTTCTTTCAGACTAACTCCCCAGGACTGCGCATGCCTGACGGGATTGTTCCACACTTGATAGGCCCAACCGACAAGGGCTGGAGTCCAGGAGATCCCCTCCGGCAACGGAGGCAGCGCCCTTACACCATCATTCACGCCGGTCTCTCGCAAAAACAGCGCGTCCTCGCCGGTCAGCTCAACCAGCTCATCACAGGAGATGGTACACCCGGGGTTTGTCATCTCCAGGCAGCGAAGAATCATGGCCCGTAGCAAGGTCTCGCGCTCCCGGCGAACACCCTCCTCATAAAGCCCCCCGCTCCCACGCGTCACACCCCGGGTATAGGAACACACAATTTCAAAATCTGATGG
>JAFMIS010000161.1 GCA_017853915.1 bacterium | reverse complement strand
CCAACCTGGAATTATTCAGCAAAGATGCCCCGACGCTCATCTACAACGCTAACGTCAACTCATCCAGCGGCACTATAACTCGAAAAGCGCTCTCGTTTGACGGTGGCGATGTTTCCAAGCAGGTGTGCGCCGATCTCTACCAGCGAAAGATACTCTCAGTTATCGTCGAGGGAGGTCGCGCTACTCTCCAAAGCTTTATCAACGCTGGACTGTGGGATGAGGCCCGCGTGTTTTACTGCCCGATCGAATTCGGAGCCGGCACCCCCGCTCCCTTGCTTCACGCGGCACACCCAACCATAAGGGATTCGGGCGTGGACGAACTGCGAATATACACACGACTCCCTCGCTGAGTTCACGCCCGCGCGATGCCGCGCGGGAATCCTGTCTCAGCGGCAATTGTAAAAATCCCGGCGGAATCCAAGAATAATGTTTGCCAATTGAACTCGCCCAGAGTTATATCTCTACCTCAACGGAAAACACGATACCGCGGTTGTATCGATACCAGGAGAATCAGTATGGGAAGGGGTGACAAAAGAAGTCGACGTGGGAAGATATTTAAGAGCTCATACGGCAACACTCGCAAGCATCGCAAAGCTTCTAAGCCAATACCCGCTGGCAAAACCTCAAGCCCTGCCGCACCTAAGAAAGCGCCGGCTAAGAAGGGCAAGTAACGTAGCCCTCCGAGCCCTCGAGGGTCGCGAATCTCGCCGATGCGAGTGTTGATAGCACCTACGTTCGGGCTGTAGAACAGTGAGTGGCTCGTTTGTCGCGCCGGAGTATCTTTCTTTTTTGGCAACCTATCTTCCCGAGGGCAGTCAATTATTTATTTCGTCGAAAAGTTGCTTGGCACTGACACCTTTTTTTCCTCGACACCATCCCTTTATCCCCCGATTGCAACGCCGTTCGAATGAATGTGGAGCTCTCTGAAACTCACACCGACCAAGCTAAACACTTAGAGTTATAAAACTCTCCTGATTGCGACTGTCCATTCTCAAGCCGCCACGCCACCTCGCGCTCCACGATCCCTTAGAATTAAACAGACAGTGTGTTACCCTCCTGCCCTTCAGCACATGAAAACGGTCCGCGAGCATATTCGTCTACAAGAAGACGCACAGGGCACACGCTACTGGAAACGGTGGGGCCCGTACGTTAGTGAGCGCTCATGGGGCACCGTGCGCGAAGATTACAGCTCAAACGGGGACGCATGGGGATTCCTGCCCCATGATATGGCGCGGAGCAAAGCGTACCGTTGGAGTGAGGATGGGCTCGCTGGATTCTGCGATCGCTATCAAGTCTTAGCGTTCTCTCTCGCTCTCTGGAATGGCAAAGATCCTATCTTGAAAGAACGTGCTTTTGGTCTCGTCCCCTCAGAGGGAAACCACGGCGAAGATGTTAAGGAGTACTACTTCTACCTCGACAGCACTCCAACACACAGCTACATGAAATATCTCTATAAGTATCCGCAGTCGGAGTATCCGTATGCGCGACTTGTGGAGGAGAATAAAAGTCGAAATGGCACCGGGTTTGAGTACGAACTGCTCGACACAGGAATTTTCGACGAGGACCGCTATTTTGATGTATTCGTCGAATACAGCAAACTCGATACCGACAGTACCTTTATAACGATTACGGCTCATAATCGAGGACCGGATCGAGCCCCTATTCACCTTATACCGCAGCTCACGTTTCGAAACTCATGGGCCTGGAGCACGCCGCGAAAAAAAGAGCCGCGAATCTCTCTTGTGACTAATACATCGCAGGGCGTTACCATCGAGGCGGATGATCGGGGCACTCACCTCGTTGACGGCATCACCTATGATTATAAGCTCGGCCAACTCTATTTTCACGGGCCACCTGGCGGACGCCCCCTCTTTACCAACAATGAGTCGAACTGTGAGCGCCTGTATAGCACGCCTAACTCAACACCTTTTGTAAAAGACGCTTTTCATCGCGCTGTTGTTCATGGAGAGCGGTGCACCAATCCAGCATTGGAGGGTACAAAGGCAGCGCTCCATTATACGTTAGACGTTGAAGCTCACTCGAGCGCGCAGATAACTTTCTACTTGGGCAAGGATAAAAACCCGACCATTGTGCACGAAGCAGAGCGAGTTCGCCTTGAGCGCATCTCTGAAGCCGACGAGTTTTACGCTTCAGTGCATCCACCAGAGGCGTCTGATGACGAAAAACGGATACAGCGCCAAGCTCTCGCGGGGCTTCTTTGGACAAAACAGTTTTATCACTTCGACGTGCACTCATGGCTCGACGGCGACGACCCCGCGCAACCACCCCCTCAAAGCCGCAAAAAAATACGGAATTTTCATTGGCAGCACCTCAACTCAATGCGGATCCTTTCTATGCCGGATACATGGGAGTATCCGTGGTTTGCCGCGTGGGATCTCGCCTTCCACTGCGTCACTCTCGGGCTTGTTGATATCGATTTTGCCAAAGAACAGTTGTGGTTCATGTTGTTTGAGCAGTTCCAACATCCAAACGGGCAGATTCCGGCCTATGAATGGGAGTTCTCGGATCTCAATCCGCCAGTACAGGCATGGGCCGTCTGGCGCATTTTTCACCTTGAGCGAGTGCGTTACGGGAGGACCGACAGGACCTTTCTTCAAAAATGTTTTCACAAGCTCATGCTTAACTTCACCTGGTGGGTTAATAAAGTCGACTCAGAGGGAAATAATGTTTTTGAGGGAGGATTTCTAGGTCTCGACAACATTACGGTATTCGACAGGAGCGAAGCACTGCCCGAGGGCTTCAAGCTTGAGCAAGCGGATGCCACGGGATGGATGGGTTTCTTTGCCTTAGTAATGATGCGAACAGCGCTCGAACTAGCCAAGGATGATTCCGCGTATGAATCGCTGGCTACCAAGTTCTTTCAACACTATGTGTACGTGGGCGCCGCAATCAAAAACATGGCGGGCAAGCACGTTTCTCTGTGGGATGAACAGGATGGATTTTTTCACGACATCCTTCGCACTCCAGATGGGGGCTACCACACAATTCAGGTCCGCTCCCTCGTTGGAATTATCCCGTTGTACGCGGCTGAACGGCTTGAAATGGGTTGGTTGGAGACGTTCTCTGAGTTCCGCAAACGACTTGAATGGTTTCTTGATAATCGCCAGGATCTGGTTCAAAGCTGCTGTTATCCCCTTCAACATGGGGAAGATACGTCTCTTGTACTCACCATCTTTGATCAGAAACAGCTCCTGCGTTTGCTCGACAGGATTTTCAGTCCTGACGAATTTTTGTCTGACTATGGAGTGCGCAGCTTATCCAAAGTCCATGCCGAGCACCCCTTTCGATTTGGCGAGAGAGAGGTCAGATACGAGCCGGCCGAATCCGAGTGCAAAATTAAAGGCGGGAACTCCAACTGGCGTGGGCCAATTTGGTTCCCCACCTCATTTCTGATTATCGAGTCGCTCAAGAAACTTAGCAAAGCGTACCCAGCTACATTTAAGGTTACCAAACCTGATGGCACCCAGGCGACGTTCTCAGAGCTCGCCGAGGACCTCGCGAACCGGTTGATAGCTATCTTCACGGTCAACGAGCAAGGTCAACGGCCGGTGTTTGGTGGAACCACGAAGTTTCAGACCGACCCACACTGGAAAGACTATATTCTGTTCTACGAGTATTTTCATGGAGACAATGGAGCTGGTCTCGGGGCATCCCACCAGACGGGATGGACAAGCCTTGTTGCCACGCTTATTGATGAATGGCGCAGATAACCAACTGACTTCCACTTTACTCGCCGGGCTTTAGTAGCGGAACCTAAACGCAGATCCATGACGTTCTTTGATCGTACAGCTGGTTGATCTATGATCTCGCTCCATGGACACAAACACGGGCGCAGTGGGAGTTATTGGTTTTGGCGTGATGGGCTCACATATGGCGAGAAACCTCGCCGCCAAGGGGCATCGCGTCCTTGGATACTCCCGTACGCCCTCCAAAGTAATAGAGCAAAAAATACATGGGGTATCCCCCTGCACACTCGAAGAGCTGGCGCGGTCCTGTTCGTGCGTCTTACTCTCGGTAACTGATGGCCGAGCTGTGCAATCAATTCTTTTTGGCGACTCGGCTGAGGGAGCCGAGGGGCTTTCCACACTCCTCGCTCCAGGCTCTCTGGTTATCAACACCACAACCATCGCGCCCTCAGAAGCAGCCGACTTCGATCACCGACTGAGCGCGCGAGACATTTATTGTGTTGATGCGCCCGTAACCGGCGGCGATGTGGGTGCTCGAAATGCCACCCTGACTATCATGTGCGGTGGCCACGAAGAGGCTATCAATCGAGCTCTTCCGTTTCTTCACTGTATCGGCTCCAAGATAGTGCGCGTGGGCCCCCCAGGCTTCGGCCAACGGATGAAGGCGGTCAATCAGGTCGGTGTAGCTCTCGGAATTGTCGCGATGACCGAGGCTTTAGTGCTGGCCGAGCAGCAAGGGATTTCGCCTGATGTTGCCCTGGACATACTCCAAGGGGGAGCCGCTGGCTCTTGGGCGTTTTCGAATTATGCCCCACGCTTACTTTCAAACGATCTCAAGCCTGGCTTTAGCGCTGCTCACATGCTGAAGGACCTAAAAATAGCAGCCACGGAGATGCCAAAAAGTCAAATATTGCCGGGAACTGAGACTGCTTTGCGACTTTTTGAAAAGCTCGTACAACGCGGAAAAGAATTGGGAAATCACGCCTTAATAGAGATCTACAGAGATACACAGATCTGAGTTTTTCCCTGGAGCCCCCTGGTGGCGACCCATGTGCTCCTATGCTATTTTATCCATCGCTCGTTCAGCGCTACCCACCAGGGTATACCAGTGGTCTAAGGATATGTTTCGCAGTTCTAGGTGTCTATGAGTTCCTCACTATTCAATGAAATCCCAGCCGGAATACCTGATCCAATTTTAGGTGTCACTGAAGCATTCCGCGCCGACAATCACCCTTCAAAGGTAAACCTCGGAGTAGGCATCTACCAGGATACAGATGGCAAGGTCCCTGTGTTGGAGGCGATAAAGCGCGCGGCTGAGATCTGGGCTACCTCAGAGGATAACAAATCCTACTTACCTATCGATGGCGTCCCGGGCTACAACCTGGCCACTCAGGAGCTGATATTTGGTAAGGGCTCTCCCCTCATAGCGGAGAAGCGCATCGCCACTATTCAATCCGTCGGTGGCAGCGGC
The DNA here is from genome assembly GCA_017853915.1 of bacterium. Lineage (GTDB taxonomy): Bacteria > Bdellovibrionota_C > UBA2361 > UBA2361 > OMII01 > OMII01. The sequence goes on along the minus strand of JAFMIS010000161.1, from coordinate 896 downwards.
GCGTTGAAACTCGCTGTTGATTTCATCAAAAAGTTTTTCCCGAATACCACGCTAGTCCTAAGCGACCCGAGCTGGGAGAATCACCGAGTGATCTTCGAGGCTGCGGGTATGAAGGTTGGCACCTACCCGTATTACGATCCGAAGACTAACGGGCTAAAAACCCCGGAGATGCTTTCCTCCCTTCGACAATTGCCCTCAGGTACAACCGTTCTTCTCCACGCCTGCTGTCACAATCCGACCGGCGTAGACTTACCGATGGAATCCTGGGAAGAGATCGCGACTATCTGCCAGGAGCGAAATTTAATTCCTTTCATCGACTGCGCGTATCAAGGTTTCGGTGATGGTCTTGAGGCCGATGCCGCGCCGATACGGATGTTCGCCGACAAACATCTAACTTTTTTCGTGGCAAGCTCATACGCCAAGTCGTTCTCTATCTATCGCGAACGAGTAGGCGCTCTCTCGGTTGTGACTGGCTCAGCCAAGGAAACCGCGAATGTTATTAGCCAGCTCAAGCGTATCGTTCGCACTATCTACTCAAGCCCGCCCTCCTATGGCGCTCAGCTTGTTGGTATCGCTCTTTCGAATCCCGAGTTGCGCTCTCTGTGGGAGACAGAACTCGCGGGTATGCGTGAGCGAATCCAAAAGATGCGTGAGGTTTTCTCGACACGGCTCCGAGATCTCCTGCCCGATCGAGACTTCTCCTTCATACTCAAGCAAAAAGGCATGTTCTCGTACTCAGGGCTTTCGGCTGATGTAATTCGGGAACTACGCGAACGTTACCACATCTATGCCCTCGAAAGTGGGCGAATATGCGTAGCCGCGATGAACCACAAGAACATGGATTACATCTGTGACGCGATAGCGACAATTGTAGGGAAGCGCTAACCATGAGGGGC
>JAFMIS010000160.1 GCA_017853915.1 bacterium | reverse complement strand
TCTCAAGACAAGCCTGGTTGGGAAGGCTATTGAGCGCAAACTTCTCGCGGTCAAGACTACCAATATTCGCGACTTCTCGGCGCCGCCTCATTGGAAGGTAGATGATTCACCATACGGCGGTGGGGCCGGCATGGTGATGATGGTAGAGCCTCTCTGTAAGGCCATAGAGGCCGCCAAGGCGCGACTTCCTCAGGGTCGAGTCGTGCTGTTGTCACCCGGGGGACCACGTTTTACCCAAGCTAAGGCGCATGAGCTCGCCAGCCTTGATTCGGTTATATTTGTGTGTGGGCGCTACGAGGGCATTGATCAGCGTGTCGTCGACTTAGCAGTCGATGAGGAGATCTCGATTGGGGATTTTGTTGTGATGGGGGGCGAAGTGCCCGCGATGGTCATCATCGAGGCGTGCTTGCGGTTGCGTCCGGATGTAATCCACAACAGCGAGTCGATTGTTTTCGAATCATTTTCTCCTCACATGGATGGTGGCGCGTTGGTTGAATCTCCTCAATACACGAGGCCAGAGGAGTTTCGAGGCTTACGGGTGCCGGAGGTGTTGCTTTCGGGCAATCACAAGTCGATCTCGGAGTGGCGCATCGATCAGTCGCGTAAGAAGACAACGCGTGTCAAAGAGGGAGCCTGAGCACAGTGTCTAGTGATGTTCGTTCAGAAAGTAGCCTGAATGTCGCGCTACTCCACGACGGCATGGTGGACAAAACCGGCCGTACAGTGACTACCTCCGTTACATTGATAGACGTGCATGACATCTCGCGTAGCTGTCGAACGTACGGGGTTGATAATCTCTACGTTGCTCATCCATCTCAAACCATGCGGGCATTAGTACGGACAGTCAAGCAGCACTGGGATAGTGGATTCGGGGCAACGTACAATCCAAATCGCCAAGATGCCCTGGGCGTTCTTTCAATCGTTACCGATCTTGATGAGGCCATAGCGCAGATTGAAAGGAGGACGGGAAAGTCCCCAAAGATCATCGCGACCTCGGCCAGAGATGGTGAGGATCGGGTTTCCTACCAATCGATGCGAGAAACGATAGAGGTTTCGAGGGACTCCTTTCTTCTTACATTCGGCACCGGCTGGGGCATGGGGCCCGAGCTGATGAGTCGCGCCGATTTTGTCCTAAAACCTATTGTTGGCCCAACCCCATACAATCACCTCTCCGTGAGGGCCGCCTGTGCGATTATCTTGGATCGCCTGCGCGGCAAATAGTTCTTTGCTGGGCTCCTTCGTTCTCTACGGCGCGACGTGGGTGCGCCTGCGCTTCTATCGCGGATATTTTTCGCTAAAAATCACTCGAACAGGCTTTTTATCAAAACCCTTATGGCGCGCCCTCGATGAGTGAGGTAGTTACCTCTCGCTGAGAGATCGTGAAGCGTCTCAATTTCGTCCTGCGGTAAAAAATACGCGCTGAACGGCACTCCACTTCCATCATCTAACGCGTGCTGTGGAAACCGAATGAACCCGACTAATTTTGAGGTAACCGACACGCTGCGCCCGGAAGGCTCGGCATATGAGACGCAGCAGACAAACGTGGCATGGTATCTCCGCTCAGGTATCAGAAGAGTCGATACTCGCCGTATACCAAATCGGGCAGTGTAGAGACCGGGGAGCCCCCCGAGAGCCTCAATTTCAAGTCCCGTATCATCAGAGAGGCATGGTCGGCCGAGCCGCCGGGCGTAGGTAAGGGCCTTCTTCTTCGCATTGCCCTCATAGCTAAGCTCGGTCTCCAGAACGTCGGGTTGGTCTCTCAGTGCTGCGTTGCCGCTGATGTCCCTCAGGTCCAAAATCCTACAGCCTAAGGACTGGCCAATTCGTCGGGCCTCCCGCGCTTTCCCCTCATTTTTAGTGGCGAATACTATCTCCATCGCAACCACGTGATATTTGGCCTTACGACATCGTCTACCTAGTGGTACCCTACCCCTATGTACGATTCATTGCTACACACACTGATAAACGGTTTCAACGTCCCACTGCTACTGGCCGCGTTGTTGGGGGCTCTCATCGGCGTCGAGCGAGAAATCGCCGGCAAGGACCCGAGTATCAGGACCTTTTCGCTGATCAGCATGGGGAGCTGTATGTTCGCGATCCTCTCCCTTGAGACTCTCGCTGACTTTGGCGTCGGGGATCCTGCGCGGATCGCGGCCCAGATAATTCCAGGTATCGGTTTTATTGGAGCCGGCACGATCTTTCGGTCCAAATATGGCGTATCAGGATTCACTACGGCGGCTCTCATGTGGGTGACCGCTGGTATCGGAATGGCAGTAGGCCTACGGCGGGTCGACCTGGCCGTATCGTGCACAATCACGGCGCTCTTTTTAACTCTCTCTCTCCGAATGGTGCATCGGCTCATCGGACACCGGCGCGCGCCAGGCATCGAACGGGTTCTTGAAGACCAGTAGAGCGTCACGAGCATGCGCGCGTTCGATTGCCGGCATCCGGTATCGCGATCCGGAGGCGTCCTGTAGCGGTGGCGGCTCAAAAGTATCTTGCGGGCGTTCAGATTTGCACCTGAAAAATACAAGATCCTTGCTCGTGTCATTTTTTATGGATAGCCATCGCTCACGCATCAGACCAACGGTCTCAATCTGACGGAATACATCCCCGCTCTGCTCTGAGAGCCATGAGGCCCTCGCCGCGTACAGCATGCGGGCTTCGCAGGAAAACACGAGGTCCTCCGTCGAAATCAGGGAAACCGGTCTCCTCACGTAAAATAGAATCGGGTCAAAATACTCATCGAATGGGTGCTTTATAACCGCCAGTTCCTCATGAGGTCCTCGCAGTGTCAACCACACAAGCGACATCGCGTCAAATCCCTTGAGCTCAGCCTTAACGGTTGCTCCGAGATTCACAATTCCTGTCATACTAAGGACTCCAAGGATCCACAATAAATAGCAGATCCGATCGACAGAGCGGTAATTAAGGATGCCAACCAGAGCGGCCACGAGAAATAGCGGGGCCAGCCTCTCACCGATTGCCTCAACTGCTGGCTGAATAGTCGCCATTAAGGAGTGAGCCGCGAAAGCGCCATCCGCGAGCAGGGCCAGCCCGACGCCGGACGCTAACAAAAAACAAGCCAACCCAATTTCAACTCGACGAACTACCTGCATAAGGGCCCGCCGACCTACAACTCCATGCCTCTCAAGGATCGAGGAGAGTTCGACGGAGAGCTGAATGGCAACCAGCGGTATCAGCGGAAGTAGGTACGAGTGCCGTTTTCCGGAGGAGAGCGATACAAGAGCTATCGCGGAACAGAGCACTATCGCGGGAAGCCACAGAATTACAAATCGACCACGGTAGGAAACAGTTTCAGGCCGATAGAGCGCTCGAATGAACAAGAACAGTGTGATCATGCCCCACGGGAAGGTGGTCCTGATGAACGACGGAAGATAGAACCACCACGCTTCGGTATTCACATACTCACCTCCCGAAAGTCGTTTAAGGTTTTCAAAAAATATCTGGCGCTCAAGAAACGCGTCCCCGCCCTGTTGATACGCGAGCCAGTACCAGCAAAACGGAATGGCTATGAAAAGCCAGCACAGCGTCGGGCGCAACAACTCCCACAACGTTCGCCGCAACCCAATTGCGCATCCTCCCGCCAGCGCTGTGAGTATAATCGGAAGCGCGGCACCAAGGGGACCCCGCGCAAGTGCTGCCAAAGACACAAAAAGCCAGAAAAAGCACCGACTCCAGGGCGAGACCCGCCCCTCGTATCGCCACATCGAGGCACTTGTGAGGGCCACGCTGGAGAGAGCGCCCCACGTACACAACGTAAAGGTCATGTCGACCATCGCTTGGCAGCCTAATTGGTAAAACCCATACGACAGAGAGAGGATGGCTCCAGCAAGGAGCGCGGAACGTCGCGGATGGTCGGGCCCTTGGCTCGTTTGAGTTAGCACAGCAAATCTATACGCGACAAGCGAGACCATAACGATCGTTATGGCCGCATACAGCTGGCAGGGAAAGCGAGCGGCAAATTCGTCTACCCCACCATACACTCGCGAGAACAGAGCCCCCAGCCAATGGTAGAGGGGAGGCTTCGATGGTACTACACCATTTCGAAGCGGAAGGATCCACGTGCCATCCCTGCCAATAACGTCGATCACCTGAGCTTCCCGCGCCTCGGAGCTTCCACTGATAGCAGGTACACCAACGACGAGCGCCTGCAAAGAGAGGTACAAACACGCGCCGAGTAGAATGGGTAGTAGAGGGAATTTTGAGGTAACGCCCATCAAATTGTTTTCCCTAGTACTTCACTTCAAGAATATGACCGGAGTGAACAGTCCGGGTCGTTCCGTCAACCGAAAGTAGAAGAGCCCCCGATGAGTCTATATCAACATAGACCCCGGAGATCGTCTCAGCGCCGAGATCAATAGTAAGGCGAGTTTGAGATCGACGAAACGCGCTGAGAGTCCTCCACTCTGAGAGAAATGGGCTTACTCCCGCCCCTTGCGCAAACTGCGTGTGCACTCCGACCATTCGAGAAGCAATCGGACGAATAAGATCGCTACTACGCGGAGAATCGCTCCCCAATTCCAGGAGGCTTACGGCGATGTGCCCCACATCAGAGGGAGCTGGATTCACATTAATTCCCAATCCTACCAGCAGATAGGTTCTCGATCGAACATCGTGGACCTCTACAAGTATGCCACCAAGCTTTCGGAGAGAGCCTTCAACTATGGCCACTAGATCGTTGGGCCACTTCAGAGCTACCTCAATATTACGATCGCGAAAGGCGCGAGCGATGCCCACTCCAACCGCCAGCGAGTAGCCCGACAGGGCCGCGCGGGGTAGCTCCACCTCAAACGCGAACGTGGCCATGAAGGCCCCTTCACCTGAGAGCCACTGTCGTCCCTGCCGTCCACGGCCCTGAGTTTGATAATCGGCAACTATGAGCGCGCTTGCCAGCTCTGGCGAAGAATAGCGCTCGATCCAATCCCTTGCCACGTCCATAGTCGAACTGACCTCGCGGTAGTGACGCGCGGCTATAAATCCCGGCAGACCAAGCTCGATATAGTCGTCGCTCCTATCCATGCGCCTCAGCGACGATCCTCATAGAAATGTCAACATTCGGGGCCTGCGTCGTAAGCGCGCCCACTGATACCGCGTCAGCCCCTGCCTCTCGTATTGCTCGCAGACGGCCTCTCGTAACTCCCCCAGACACTTCAATCATGGGAGCCTCTCCCTGGGCCTTCATAATACTGACCGCCTCCCTGATCCCGTCATCTGAGAAGTTGTCGAGCATGATGATATTTGGTCTAAACTCAAGCGCTACCGCAAGCTCCTTGAGGTCTCGAACTTCCACCTCCCAGGGCATGTAGAGAGGTTTATTTTCAGCGATGTGCGCCAAGGCTCCACGCATGCCGTTGGGATGCGCGTCGATGTGATTATTCTTCACTAGGATCATATCGCCGAGGCACAGACGATGATTCTTTCCGCCACCGACCCGCACAGCGTATTTATCCAGCATTCGCCATCCGGGAATCGTCTTGCGAGTGTCCAAGATCATCAGCGATGGCTCGACCTGACAATACTCGCGGGTAAATGTCGCTACCCCACTCATCCGTTGCAGGAAATTGAGGATGGTCCGCTCGGCCGCCAAGAGATCTCTCGTAAGGCCACGCAGCTCGGCGATGGTCGCCCCATCCTCCAGCACATCACCATCGGAAGCCTTAAAAGAGCACTCAATACTCCAATGTCCCTCCTGTAGAATCATCCCAACAACCTCGGAGCCACACAGCACCAAGCGCTGTCGAGCGATGATCACCGCCCTCGAATGATGGGCCTCTGGGACCGTGAGCGATGCCGTTATGTCTCCAAAAGCCAGATCCTCTTCAAGCGCCAACGCCACTAGCTTTCGTATAAGCTTAGAACCCTTCATCTGTTACTCCTATGAGCCAAGCGCCCATCGATACGAGTGACGCACTAACACTCGCAACGTCGCTGCTGCCGGGATAGCCAAAAATATTCCAAGAAGTCCAAACAGCTGCCCACCAGCGAACAGCGCTAAGATAATAACCAGTGGAGATAAGCCGACCGACTCACCCATGATGCGCGGCGTTATCACCATACCCTCAAGGCATTGAAC
>JAFMIS010000159.1 GCA_017853915.1 bacterium | reverse complement strand
GTGGACGTGAATCCCCTTTTCTCATACTGGTCGGCCAGTTTTATGCCGTATGGATTCCTACCCCTCAGAACGAGTTCAGCAGTGGTGTACTCGTGGCCAAAATCGTGGTCTCGGTACCAGGGCACTTCGAATCCGTCCATCGATCCCAAAGAGTACAGGGTCGTTACGCGTATATAGATCAGGGGCAGCATGCATCCCAGAAAGGAGCACAATATAGCCCTCATAGCGAAGGAGTGGATCGGGCGGTACTGCCCGTCGGACGTGACTGAGACGCGACACATAACCTGGAAGAGTAGCACGGAGCCGAGAGAGCAAAAACGGATCATCTCCGGTGTTAACACGCTGCGTTGAAGGCTGGGACGGTTCGGGCCCCTAACCGAGGGGCTGCACGACATATGAAGGCGCAGGAGTTCCTAAACACAGGGACCAACTCACTGCTGTAGCGGGGTGATTTTCATGGATCTTACTGATCAGGCCTATGTTCAGTTAGAACTCCGCCCCTATCCGTTAGATGCCGGGGCTCACTCAAGTACGAACCGAAACGCTCGACCCAAGTATATTGGGGTGCCTGGCGCCAACTTGCGCCCCTGCCGTAGTGGCGCGTAATATCCGAACTCATCCGGTACGAACACCTTGCACAGCGCGCTTTCACCTACGGGCGTGATAGCGAATGAACCATCAGAGCTTTTGACTATCAGCGCCTCCACGGATCGAACCTCGGCCCGGGCCATCGCTCGGACTGAATTCTCCTCTGGCGACAGATGTGGGGCTGGCTCGCGAGAAATCGACAAGCCGGGCCTTCCTGGATCTGCCCTTTGTACGTTGCGCCCAACCCTGAAAGAGCCTCCAAGTGGGGTCTCTCGTATAAGATCGCGCAGTACGGCAGCCTCGCCGGGGCTCTGCAAGCCGCGCGCCCACATGAGAGCTAATTCGCGTTCGGGGTAGCGTGCCGTACCGAACTCGTAAGATAAGCTCACCCCATTCTCAGCGAAGAAGAGCGCGACGTCCGCCTCATGTTGACCCGCGCCAAGAAGGGCAGCTTTACGGGATACCAAACGTCCCCGAGCATCCTGAAGGGCGTGCGTGTATTCCTCCGCATAGATGAGCGCCACCTCCTTCCTCCACCGATCAAGAAGTCGTCGCTCCTCGTCATTGCTCGGCTCTAAGCCCCGCTTGAGCATTCCAAAAGACGGGTACACGAGCTTCTCATCGATCCTAAACCAGGAGTCAGAGGCCACCCTCCGGAGGTTATCAAGGATAGCGTTCGGTGATATGACATCAAGCCTGAATACATGATTCTCCTCAAAACGATAACCGAGCAGATTAAGCACGCCGCTATCTCTGAATCGCTCAATCGCCGCTCCATAATCCCCGTTTTGGATCAAGGTTAGCCCCGATTTAATGTAGAGCTCGAGCGTCTTGGCCCTAAGCACGACATCTGAGCTTTGAACCTGAGCCGCGTCTCGCTTAGCCGCAGCCTCGGAGAACGAATGAACAACCGAGCCCACTCGCATTGATTGCAGCAGGCTCTCCGCGCCCTGCGCATTTCTCTGCTCAAAACAGACCGAGAGACAACTTGCGACGTCGTCTAATGAATTTTCGGGATGTGGCAGGGTGAGGGCTCCTAGCTCGCCCAAGAAGAGCCGCGAGCCTGAGGCCAGAAGTGTAGCGTTTGTAAGGAGTGTCTTCTCCTCAGATCCGCGCTCCAACAGCACCGGCACAGTTCCCAGGATTCCAGGAAAGACCCGCACGATTATATCAAGCGATCCATTGGGGGCTGTGGCTGACGAGACGACTTCTGCTGTCACGTGAACGCGACTGACCGTGTTAGGGATACCAGCGAGCCCCTTCGCTGACGACCTGCCGAGCGAGACACGGTCGCCAACGCCGGCATTGGTAATAATCTCTGTCAGCTTATCTCTTCCCGTTTGGACCTCAAGCACTCTCCTACTCGGAATCGTAAAGGAGAAATCCGGCCCCATCTCGATAAGGTCGCCGGAGCGCATCACAGCGCTGTACTGCAAGGGGGTCCGCTCCCTAGCTAAAGCTTGCGTGTCGGCGCCCGACTGACAGTATGTGTCGAGCCGCGGCAGAATGCCCGAATAGACCGTAAAGATTCCCGGCTCCTCAGCTCTAAAAGAAACCAACGCGCTCACCTCGCCCGCCAAAAACGGCTGCTTGTCTCGGTGGATCCCTCCGGCGGTATCGACGTATAGCTCCTGACGTGGGTGCAGATCCCGCAAGGCCTGCTCAAGCCGATGGAGGATTGGGGTAGGCTCTAGCGCCACCCCTTGCGGAGGCACTGACGGGGCCTTGTGCCCGTGCGCGTAGCCTCTCTGATTTTGCGTGTCCAACGAACCCATACCCCATTGATATGCCATATCATGGCCACGGCGTGCCATGACCCGAATGAGGCTGTGATGTATGGTATTTAGCCCGCCCAGCTACAAGGACTTGCGGCGCTCTGACAACCAACCTCCGCTCGCCTTAACGAAACCTCTCACGATGTCGATCTGACGAGTTATCGAGTTGCTTCCGGTCCCACCACGAGAATTACGACGGTCGACGACATTCTCAAGCTTAAGCGCCGTAAATACATCCGGCTCAAACAGTGGCGAGTATCCCTTAAATTCATCGAGACTAAGGTCAAGAAGCGCCCTTTTGCCCTCAACGCAGTACCGAACCAGCTTTCCCACGACCTCATGAGCATCTCGAAAAGGCAGTCCCTTCTTCGCAAGGTAATCTGCGGCGTCAGTGGCGTTAGTAAATCCACCCTCGGCGCTCGACCTCATGACATCCGGTCGCACCCTCCACGTTCTCACCATAGCCGTTACAACCGTGAGGGATCCCAGCACCGTATCGACGGCGTCGAATGCTCCCTCCTTATCCTCCTGCATATCCTTGTTGTACGTAAGGGGAAGCCCCTTCATGGTTGTAAGCAGACCCATAAGCGAACCGTACACGCGTCCTGTCTTACCCCGAACAAGCTCCGCGAAGTCGGCGTTCTTCTTCTGCGGCATCATACTACTACCAGTGGAGAGAGAGTCATCGAGCTCGATGTAACCGAATTCGCCCGTGGTCCAGATGATAATCTCCTCGCATAAACGCGACAGATGCATCATGCAAATGGAAGCGAGAGATAGATATTCGAGAACGAAGTCCCGGTCACTCACGGCGTCCATGCTATTTTCATACACCCCATCAAAATGGAGCAGCGAAGCTACCTGATCGCGGTCAATCGGGAACGTCGTCCCGGCGATTGCGCCGGCTCCAAGCGGTAAAATATTGGTCCTCCTCCACAGATCCTGCGCGCGATTAATATCTCGCTCAAACATCTGCGCATAGGCGAGGAGGTGGTGCGAGAAATACACCGGCTGAGCGCGCTGAAGGTGAGTATAGCCAGGCATAATAACGCCGCGACCCTTTTCAGCTTGCTCGAGTAGCCCCTGTTGCAGCTCGCGCAACGCCTCAACCGATTCAATAACCGCGTTTCGCATGAAGAGATGAAAATCCGTAGCGACCTGGTCGTTACGACTACGGGCCGTATGCAGCTTGCCCGCGACAGGGCCTATCTCCTCCGTCAGGTAGCGCTCGATATTCATGTGGATATCCTCATCAGAGACCCGAAACTCAATCTCTGATCTCTCGAGCCGTTCCCGTACCCGAGCAAGCCCCGAGACGATCTGCTGAGCCTCAGCCGCGCTGATGATGCCAGTGCTTCCCAACATGGTAGCATGGGCGATGCTGCCCTGAATGTCGAAGGGCGCGAGACGTTTATCAAAATGTATCGACGCGCCGAACTCCTCGGCGAATGAATCCGCGGACGCGGCGAAGCGACCACCCCACAATTTCTTCATAGCTCCCCCATGAGCAAAAGTCTCACGGAGGGAAGATTATTCCGCGTCTACGACTATTACAAGACGTCCCAAGAGTAACCGCCCTTTGCCAGCACAGAATCCGCCAGCGCCAAGGACTCTCCATCAGCGTTCTTTACGAGAGCGCGTAAATTGGCTGAGATACGAACACGTGAGAACTGTGTAAATACCCTGGCTAGACGCAACTCGTCTTGGCACGAGAGTGCCCCTCTCTCCCCAATCATGGTCGAAACTCGCGCCACAACGCTCATCCCGACAAACAGGTCGGTCGCGACATCGGCGAGACGCTTAGTCGCTAACTGTTGCTCGATAATCCCCTTGCGATACTTCTTCAGAACAAACTCGACTGACTGCGCTAGCTTGGAAACACCCTGCTCAAGAGCGGTCGCCTCTCTCTCGAGCGAGGACGATATCCCCTCACAGGTGCTGCGTCCCAGAGGTGTGTACTGCCCTACCTTCTTGGCCGCGTACTCTCCTAGCACCCCAAAACCCTTTATGGGATCGTTGAAGATACCCTTAACGCTCCTCGCCACATCAGCCAGCGCCTCTCCCGGCTCTTTGACTCCAGAGAGCCCCACAAAGAGTCTCAAGATCTCATTTGTTCCCTCAAAGATCCGATTTATTCGACAATCCCGCACCACTCGCTCGTAGGGGAACTCCCTCATGAAGCCATTTCCTCCAGCGATCTGCAGCGCTTCGTCAGCGACGGTCCATAGAGCCTCGGAAACAAAGACCTTACTCATCGCGGCCTCAACCGAAAAGTCCTCAGCGCCGGAATCGATCAGATGACCCACCACACTAACCACGCTTTCAGAAGCGAAGCAGAGCGTCGTCATGAGAGCGATCTTGTCCTTAATGAGCTGAAACTCTGAGATGCTCTTTCCAAACTGTTTGCGCTGAGTGGCTTGAGCTACTGATAATTCTATCAGGCGCTTCATCGCCCCCACACACCCGCCCCCTAGACCGGTCCGACCGTTGTTGAGCACAGCCATCGCGACCTTAAATCCCTTTCCCTCCTCGCCGAGGACGCAATCAGCCGGAACGCGCACATTATCAAATCGCACCGTCGTGGTGCATGACGCGCGAATACCCATCTTATCCTCTTTAGGGCCAGTAGAGACCCCCGGCCAGTCACGTTCCACTATAAAGCCTGTCATCTTTCCGGCAGCCGATTCAGTCTTGGCGAATACAGTGTAAAAACCCGCCGTGCCACCATTTGTAATCCAGATCTTCTCACCGTTTAGTGTCCATGAGCCGTCATTATTTTTTACCGCGTGCGTCTTAACTGAAGCGGCATCAGAGCCGGAGCCCGCCTCCGTAAGGCAGAAGGCCGCGATGAGCTCACCGGTAGCGAGTCTCGGAAGGTATTTTGCCTTTTGTTCAGGGGTGCCGGACAACAGGAGAGCCTTAAGACCAATCGAGCTATGCGCCCCGATTGTCAGAGAAGTTGACGCGTCGTAGCGACTCGTCTGTTGCAACACACGCGAATACCCCGAATTTGAGAGCCCCAGCCCAGAGAACTCCTCAGGTACGATAAGCGAAAACAGGCCGAGCTCCTTTAACTGATCGATATACTCCCGCGGCTGCTCGCCCTTGACATCAAACGAGCGAAAATCATGCTCGCGAGGGCCCATGAATCGGTCGATTGATTCCACGACGAGGCGGAGGGTCTCCTTTTCACTCTCAGCCAAGCGCGGAAAAGGAAGTAGCCGATCGAATCTAATATCACCAAGAAACAATCCCTTGGCTGGGCTATCAGAAGACTGAAGATGAGAATGTTCGGACATACGCTATTCCTTGATACGAGGTGGGATATCGCCTGAGGCAGTTAAAAACCGCGCGATTCGATCAAAAACTTCCGACCGATTTGTGCCGGCGCCATGGCCGCCGCGAACCCACTCGACGATAACATGGGGCCAACACTTCTGCAGGAGTGAAATTTGGCTTCGCGGCACTAGATGATCATCCTCACCCCCGATCACCATGATCGAAGATTGTGGAGTCTTCGGTTCGCGCCGCAACGGATAGTGATCAGCAAAGAGATCGCGCACAAATTGGGGATCGCCGGCGTTGCCCAATGTGCGGGTCAAGAGCTCCACTGCCATGTCACCCATTGACACAAGTGGGACGAGGAACGCGGCTCGATAAAGGCTATCCAGCGAAGCCCATAATGCTCCGACATAGGCGCCGAGGCTCATCCCGACGCAGGAGAAGCGTCCGTGACCGCG
>JAFMIS010000158.1 GCA_017853915.1 bacterium | reverse complement strand
GCATGAACATTTTTGATTTGCGTTATACCCGGCGGCCGGACCGGCCGCCCTCCAAGGGGCATCGTTTCTCGGGTGGCCCCGATTGATGACCGCAATTATTGGAGGGCGCCCGGGTCGGGCGCCGAGATGCCTCGAATCACCATCAACATTTTTGGTTTACGTTATACCCGGCGGCCGGACCGGCCGCCCTGCAAGGGAACAACGAATGGCGAGGGTCTCTATCCGCCCTGTGCGCTATCCTACAAACTCGACTTGGTCCACTCCGCCACCAGGTAACAGGTTCCCCCCTCCACCGAGTACTCCGAATACCCAACGGAGATCGCGGGAATCTCCTTCACCTGATACTCAGAGATCTCGACAGACGTAGTCCTTGAAGACGATCGATACACGAGCGCCTCCGTGCCGAAGTCGGTTCTACTCTCTACAGCGGCAAGCCATGGAAGCGTTAAGGGCGAGAACGGTGGCCACTGAGAGCGATCATTTCGGGCAGCTACTACTTTTACGGATGCCTCCGGATCCTTCGGCCCGACCACAGAGTTCGACCATTCCCGCGGGAGCCGAATATTTTTAGTGGCGCGAATACTAGCGACGACTTTAGCGGTTGTTCCGGCTGGATTCGAAAAGATGCCATCGGCTTTCGCTGTCACCAGTACCCGCGCGGCCTTCGGGGTGAATTTCGAGTCAGCGAGCTTATCCTCAGGTTTATAGGCCCGAGGACACAAGACAACGGCGCGCGCGCCGCACTCACGAACAGAGGGCACTAAAACAAACATGTCGGTGCCAAGTTTGCCCTGCAGCCACACACCACGGCTCGCCGCGCTTGGAAAGATCACAGCCTGGCCTGGGGCATCCCCAGGAAATCGCGGTAGACTGTGTTGGAGTACCACCCGAGTGAGAGAGAATTCAACGAGAAAGGAGAACTGTCTGGGTCCGGTGATGGAGGGATCGTCTGGCCGTTCGAACAGGATGTCGGTCGCGAGGGTATTCTCGACGATTGGGAGAGCGCGTCGCGCTGATTCGTCACTCATGGGGCTCTGAGAGACATCGAGGGGGCACAACTTATCAAGAACTCTTTTTCGCTTTACGTCGTCAAGTGGCTCATCAATCACTGTTCGCAGGAGATCCCTGCGCGTCTGATCAAGAGGTTCGGTCGTTATCTCTGGTGAAGTGGGGTATGAAGTCTCGGCGTACGTCATCGAGGAGACAGCACCGAGAGCGATACCAGTTATGACCACGATGCTACAGGTCAGACCAAAACTACGCGCTACGCCGATGCTATTTCTCACAGAAACACCGCTCAAAAGTCCTCTTCTCATTGTTGGCTCAGCCTCCTTTGTAATCGCGCGAGTTGCTCCGGTGTTCCAATATCAATCCATGTGTCGGGTGAGATCTCGCTCCCATAGACACGTTGCGAAGAGCGTGCCGCCCGAAGAAAGGGCTCAATAATCGAGAAGGCATCACGCGCGTCCATATGAGAGAAGATCTCTCCCGAGCAGACACTGATGCCACCAAAAGCAAAGAGATCTCCGCCAGGAGCCTCCATGTTTTTCTCCTCCGTCCATCCAACAAGTTTCATCGAGTTGTCGAAGTATAGGCCTCTTTTTGACGCGCGCTTCATCACCGCAAGCGTCGCCAGGGCGTGTGTCTTTCGATGTAAAGCCACAAGCGTCGAGAGATCCGTCTCGCAATAGACATCTGAGTTATGAATAATAAACGCGTCCTCTTTTTCAAAAATCCCACGCAGCTTCTTTAAGCCACCACCGGTATCAAGAAGCGAGGGTTCATGTGAGAACGTGATTTTGAGATTGAAGTTGCCACGCCCCTCCACGAAGCGAGTTATCTTTTCCGGAAAGTGGTGGAGGTTTATCGCTATCTCTGTTACCCCAACCGCCCTTAAGCGATCTATGACGTGCTCAAGCATGGGCTTGCCGCCAACCTGAATCAGGCACTTTGGGGTATCGAGAGTTAGTTCTTTGAGCCGCGATCCGATGCCAGCCGCGAAAACCATCGCTTTCATAGCCCGTATGCTACGGCATGACGCGGCCAAGCGCCAAGCCCGCTTTCGCCGATGCCTCCTCGCGCGGGTGTGGCCAGAACCTTTGGTGGCTTGAGGGCATATGGTCATCGTTGTGAGAGCCGTTTGATTTATTACAGGGTGACGCGCCACCTTCGTTTAAGGCATGCTCGTGGCGTATATATATCTGGGAGCTTTATGACGATGACCCCACCTCGATCTCTGACGCGATACATCTTGGTCGCGATGGTGCTGGGAATCGTCGCAGGTCTCCTCGTCGGTTCAACCCTCACTCCGCTCGGAGTTGTAGGAAAGGTTTATATTCAGTTAATCAAGGTAGTGGCGATTCCGCTCGTACTCTTCAGTATCCTCGAGGCGATAGTGGCGACCGATCTATCCTGGCGCACAGCTCGGGTGTGGCTGTGTGTGATTATTGTTAATACCACCTGCGCCCTCGTGTTAGGACTCGCGCTCTCGAATATTTTTAAGCCGGGGGTCGGGTTCACGGGCAGCTCCATAACGCTCGGGACGGATGTGCCACGGGTAAGTAAGGAATTCTCGCTCGGCGCATTTCTTGATTCGATAATACCAGCCAGCATTATCGCCCCATTCTCGGACAATAATGTTCTCTCGGTGGTGCTGGTAGCGCTGTTAGTGGGAGCCGCGATCCGCCACCATGTTCGAAGCCCGGACGCCAACGTTTCCTTAGTTTCCGCCGAGCGGGTGTTACGTTCGTGTAACGCGGTCGTTGGAATTATTCTTGGCTGGTTGGTCCGGTTGGTTCCTATCGCCGTCTTTTGTGTTACCGCGCGGACCGTTGGAGAACATGGATTGAGCCCTTTCCAGGGCCTGGCGCGGTATGTCGGCGTCGGCTGTCTCGGGCTCATCCTGCAGATCATTCTGGTGTATCCACTATGGATCGTATGGGTCGGAAAACTTTCAGTGCGCGAGGTGTGGCGAGTCGTGCAGAGGCCGATTGCGTACGCGTTCGGTACTAACTCAAGCCTCGCCACCCTTCCGGTTACGCTTCATGCTCTTGATGAGCTTAGAGTTCCCAAGGCCGCGTCGCGCTTGGGAGCCTGCATCGGCACTAATTTTAACAACGACGGAATCCTTCTCTATGAGGCGATGGCGGTCCTTTTTGTGGCGCAGGCGATGAATGTTGATCTCTCGGTAGGTGAACAGGTCTTCGCCGCTCTCATGAGTCTGGCGGCGGCGATGGGTGTCGCGGGTGTGCCCGAAGCGGGAGTTGTATCACTGTCACTGGTTCTCTCCGCGGTAGGACTACCTCTTGAGATCCTTCCACTTCTTCTTACGGTCGACTGGATCGTCGCTCGCATGAGATCGGTGACGAACGTCATGAGCGATATCACCGTATCGATCGCGGTCGCGAGGCTGATGAAATAGGAAGGTCTAACCCGTATTTTTCACGAAGCTTCTTTCAGAAGCATGTACCACCCCACGTACATCGTCTCAGGCGCAGCAGGAAACAACTGTTACGCCTTGCGAGGCTTGAAGGCGCTCGTGCGCCGCAAGAATCAAGCTCTCAGTGTCCTCAAACGAGATGCACGCGTCGGTTATTGAGACGCCACGCGTCAGCGGAGCTTTGCCCAGATCCTGGCGACCCTCCTTGAGGTTGCTTTCAAGCATCCATCCGACGATCGAGTTAGTTCCGCCTACGATTTGATCCAAGACGTCGTTAAATACCGCGGCCTGTCGGGTGTGATCCTTGTTTGAATTACCATGGCTGCAGTCGATTACAATGTTGGGACGTGCTCCGTGTTTCACCATCAACCGAGCGGTTTCGCTGACGCTCGCGGCGTCGTAGTTTGGCGCCTTGCCACCTCGAAGAACGATGTGCCCATACGGGTTGCCGCGTGTTTGAACCACGCAGCACTGTCCGTGTTGGTTGATCCCCAGAAAACGGTGTGGCTGGGCGGCGGAGGTAATGCCATTGATGGCGATGGTGATATTACCATCGGTGCCGTTCTTGAATCCCACTGGGCTCGAGAGTCCACTGGCCATCTCGCGGTGTGTTTGGCTCTCGACGGTTCGGGCTCCAATCGCGGTCCACGAGATAAGGTCCCCGATGTACTGCGGGACGATCGGATCGAGCGCCTCGGTGGCGATCGGAAGACCGAGTTCAGCGACTGAGATCAACAATCGGCGCGCCACATACAGGCC
Source organism: bacterium (assembly GCA_017853915.1). Lineage (GTDB taxonomy): Bacteria > Bdellovibrionota_C > UBA2361 > UBA2361 > OMII01 > OMII01. The sequence goes on along the minus strand of JAFMIS010000158.1, from coordinate 1,973 downwards.
CTCTTCGACATGGAACGAGTCATCGAGGCGGGGATCGTTAATCAGACCCTTCCAGCCAGTGGTAGTGCGCGGCTTCTCAAAGTACACCCGCATCACGATCAGCATCGATTCCTGTACGCGCTTAGCAAGCGAAGCTAATTTTCGCGCGTATTCGATTGTAGCCTCCGGGTCGTACGCGGCACAGGGGCCCACAATCACGAGCTTTCGAGGATCTTTCCGATCAAGGATCGCCTCAATAGCGCGCCTTGAGCTGGTGATCTGATCTTCAAGGGGCTCTGAGAGCGGAAGAGACGATTTTACCGTGGTCGGATTGGGCAAAATGTCGAGAGATTCAACGTGGAGATTGTCAGTAGTTACCATACGAAATAGTCCCCTTCGGGAGAGGTTGGAATTAAAACGACGATGTTAAGGACAGAAGAGATTGTTACCCGCGGGGCGGGAAGTAGAAAAAGCAAAAGTATGATCGCCAAGACTGGGTCATAGGAGTTCGAGGCTACGGCACGACTCCCCTGAAGTCAACAAGTAACTTCAAAAGGGGTCCCAAAACTGTCGGGGGGGGACTATACCGCTCGCGCGAGGGGATTCTCAGATACGGTCGTTCCGAGCTCGGAATAGTATCGATTCACGAGCAGATCCGCCGCGTGCTCCGCGCCCGCTTTGAGTGCTCTGATGGTGGGGCGTTGCTGCTCTTGCAGTTGAGCGCGAGCGTCCCACGCTTTGACGAGAGTTTGTGAGAGGGTCTCGGGGGTTACCTGAGCCAGTTCAAGGCCGTACTCCTCACATCCCAGAAGACGGAGGTAGCCACGCACCTTGGGCGCGTAGATCAGTCCGACCACTGGAGTCTCAACGGAAGAGGAGAGCACGATCGAATGAAATCGCATTCCAACCAGGAGCCCGCACCGTTTCAGAACAGCTTGGATATCGTGACTGAGGTACGTGGCGTTCGTAAGCAGCGCGCCGTCGACCAACTTCGCGAGCTCCTGACAGGTAGCTTCATCCATCGGATGTGTACACACGATCAGTGGTTGAAAGCGATCGCGAACCTGCTCCTGAGCCTTACGAACTCCCTCGGCGACCACTTTGAGGAATGAGTGTGGATCTTGTAGGCGCTCACCTGGAGCGAGCCATGTATCAAGGTAACTGGTGGCGTTGATGGCGAGCATCGGCTTGCTCGGATCGAGACCGATCTCGCGTGTGATAGCGACAGCGGTATCTTCTGATGAGACCGGATTGATAAAGGCCGCGTCACCGGTGAGCTCTACAGGCTGCGTCACTCCGATCTCCTTGCAGAGCGCTTCGCTGTCTCGTTCTCGCATCATCACGAGATCGCAACCGTTGATCGTCCACTTCGCGAGTAGTCGACTGATCCAGCTTGGGAAAGGCCCGATGCCGGTGCTGTAGCACACCATCTTACATCCGAGCAGTTTCGCGAGCGGCACGAGGAATACGAGCGTGATGAGATAGTTGAAGGCGGGATTAAATAGCTTCTTACCGAAAATGATGCCGTCGCAGATCAACGCGCAGTCACTCTTCGCGAGGCACCATAAGGTTGGGATTCCTAACAGGCGAATGCTGCCGGTCCAGGGCATTACATTTATGGCGTTAACGTTGTACGTGTGGGCGTAGTGCCGCTCGGTCCACTCAGGCTTGATCGAGGGCACGTAGAACTCAGCGTTTGGCAACCTCTTTGAGAGGCTCTCAAGAATGCTCGACATGATCGCCATGTCCCCGAGATTTCGGCCGGAGTTGTTTCCGAGAAGGGTGATGCGGGGGTGAGAGCCTTTCATATAATCCTTATGCTGCCTGCCTACATATCTAAAGCGGCACGGTAGGGGGCTAATTGTAGGGTTCTAGGTATAGATTGCAAGTACCTCCATGCGCTTGCTAATCCGTATTTTTCACGAAGCTCGCTGCGCTTGCCGTGAAAAATGTGCGGAAATAGGCCATCCGTGGCCCATTTCCTTATCGCCTAC
>JAFMIS010000157.1 GCA_017853915.1 bacterium | reverse complement strand
GCTTGAGGATATCGTTCAGCAGTCCCAGACAGTTTCGGCATTGCGGAGCCCTGAGAGCGCGTTTGTCGATTCACAGAGCATTCGAAATGAGATGCTTGAAGCGCTTGAGCAGGCCATTCGCAAATTGCCCGATGACTATCGTCCCGTATTTATTCTTCGGGATGTCGACGGGCTGACCAGCCGAGAAGTCAGCCGTATTCTCGATCTTAGTGTCCCCGCTGTGAAGTCTCGCCTCCATCGATCTCGCTTAATGTTGCGACGGCGGCTTAACCGCTTCATCGACGAGCAGCGCGCCCACAATCAGAACGACGATCTCGATATCGCGGTGTCTTCGGGGGATTAGAGTCGCGCCATAGCGCCCGAGGCGTGAGTTTTCCATCAATCGCGCGGCTATCGCTTACATCGCTTTCGGGCCGTGGCAAAGCGGTGTAGTCTGGCGGCATGATTTACTCCTATATTCGAACCCGCCGGGTGTATGTTCTCTCGCTGTGTGTCGCGCTTGTGGCCTCGTTGGGGTGCTTTACGGCGGATCCGATACTTCCTCCTCCTCCCTCTCTTGATTCAGGGGCTGCCTCTCAACGTGGTCAGGAGTTGGTAAAGGGTTTTGGCGCCTGCGGATTCTGTCACAGTATGGACGGAAGTCCCTCAAGTGAGCTCGCGGGTGGTCGCGCTATGCGCGACATGTATGGAGATGTTCAAGCTCCAAACATTACCCTTGCACATGCCGGCATCGGCGATTGGAGCGAGGCCGATTTTAAAAACGCCTTGCGCGCGAACATCCGGCCTGATGGCTCGTTTGTCGCCTCACAGGCGCACAAAGGGTTTGAGTGGATCGCGGATAGTGACATCGCGTCAATCACCGTATACCTGCGCAGCTTGCCGCACTCCGATCACGCGGTTGAACGGCGTAGTATTTCATTCATAGAGCGGAATACGATCGGGTTTTTCGATACTCGTCTGGAGGTCAAGGGTTACATTCCGGCGATTAATCCGAGCTTTAAGGCTGAGTTTGGCGAGTACCTGGTCGACAATGTAGCTCGGTGTGGTAGCTGTCATTCAAAACCGGATAGCTTTTTCACCTCTGAGGAGTATCTCGCGGGTGGACAGGAGATTGTGTTCAACGGTGAGGAGAAGGTGGCGCCCAATATCACTTCCTCAAAGTCGGCTGGCATCGGGGGATGGAGTGAGTCCGACCTAAAGCGGTTTCTTCTGTCGGGGCAAACCCCGGAGGGGAGGGAGGTCGATAGCCGATTTTGCCCGGTACGATTCTATGCCCAGGCTCCCGAGGAGCACATTAATTCGGTGGTGGCGTATCTACGAGGCGTCCCGGCTATCGATTAGAGGCTTTTCTGGTCGTACCCCGGTAGATACATCGGAGATCTCGTGTCATAATCCGCGGCGTGGAGCACCTCACGCGGGATAGTCGCCGTCGTCCGGGTCTTCACATTTTCAGAAGAGAGTCGTGTTCTCGATCCCTAAAATGCGCATGCGAATCCTTGGTATAGAATCGAGTTGTGATGAGACTGGGGTCGCGATCGTTGAGTTTAACGATCGTGGTGAAGCCACGGTGCTCGGAGAGGTTCTGGCGTCCCAAGTGGTGCTGCATGAGCGCTATGGCGGAGTGGTGCCGGAGCTGGCCTCGCGTGAGCACATGCGAAATGTGCCTCTGCTTCTTGATGAGGTGCTTTCCAAGACCGGTTTGAGTCTTGAAGATGTGGACGCGATTGGCGTGACGGCGGGACCGGGTCTTAAAGGGTGTCTTCTGATCGGGGTAACCTTCGCTCAGGGATTATCAGTCGCGCACAATCTTCCGTTGCTACCGGTCAATCATATCGAGGGGCATATCCTGAGTGGGGAGATGCACGATACTACTCTGCGCCCGCCGTACCTGGCGCTTGTTGTCTCCGGAGGGCACACCGAGATTATTTTGGTGGAGGGGTTGGGGCGTTACACGTGTCTGTGTCGAACGCGAGATGACGCGGCGGGGGAAGCGTTCGACAAATCAGCTAACCTACTTGATCTTGGGTATCCCGGTGGCGCGAAGTTGGCGGCTCTCGCCGATAGCGCTGGGCGATCCACGCGTTTTGTTTTGCCGAAAGTAGCGAGAGAGATGCATGATTTTAGCTTCTCTGGGCTCAAAACGGCTGTTCTTTTACTCGTCAAGAAGTATCGAGCTGAATGTGGCTCGGATCCGATGATCATTCAGGAATTGGCTTGGTGTATCCAGGACTCGATCGTAGACGCTCTTGTGCACAAAACTCGCAAAGAGATTAACGATCGGAAGCTGCCCCTCGTCGTGTGTGGTGGAGTCTCGGCTAATCGAGAGCTTCGGCGGCGTCTGAATGAAAGTTGCCCGCGAGTGATCTTTCCGCCCCTCCATCATTGCGTTGATAATGGTGCTATGATCGCCTATGTCGCTGGGCGGCACTACAAAGCTGGGCGTAGTGCTTCGAGCTTTGATGTGTTGAGTCGTTGGCCGGTCGAGGAACTAGCGAGCTTTTATGGAGTCGCCTCATGAGTCGTCGAGGAGGGTCGCCCCGCGCAAAAGATAAACTCCGAGATCTCAATGTGAGGCCGTCAAAGGAGCGCGGACAGAATTTTCTTATTCGACCTGATATTATCGAGTCAATTGTGAAGTTTGCCGCTGTGCCTGATACCGGCCAGGTAGTGGAGATAGGCCCGGGGATGGGGGCCCTGACCGAGCAGCTTGCTCGTTACGAGAATTTGACCCTGATCGAAATTGAGCCCAATTTCTGTGAGCACCTGCGGGCACGTTTTGCCGGCGCGCATATTATCAATCAGGATGTTCGAGAGGTCGATTTTGAGTCGATTGGCGCGGGTCTCTATGTTTTCGGGAACATCCCGTACGTATTCTCGACCGATATTGTATTCACACTATTACGGTATCGGCGTGTTGTACGGCAAGCTGTTTTAATGGTTCAACGAGAGTTCGCGGAGCGTTTGGCTGCTCCGCCCGGAGGACGGGAGTACGGTAGTATATCGGTGGCAGTTCAGCTCCACGCGGACATCGAGCTTGGGCCTATTGTTCCAGGAACATCCTTTCACCCTCCCACGAGTGTGGAATCGCGGGTCATGAAGATCTCGTTTCTCCCGGCTCCGCGGGTGGCTGTAGACGACCCAGAACACTTTGAAGTGGTGGTGCGCGCGGCGTTCTCGCAGAGACGCAAGAAGCTGATAAACAGCTTGCTGTCGCGCGGGCGATGGAGCAAAGAAGCTCTTCTCGCCGCTCTCCATGATGCGTCTATCTCTCCAGATGTTCGACCAGAGCAGCTCTCCATCGCTCAGTTTGCTGAGCTTTCGAAACGGCTGCGATAAGGTCGAGCAGCTTACGAGGCGAGCTTAACGTGGTCCGATGTATTCGCCGGGGTCTTCTTAACAACGGATTTCGAGCTGGCGAAGAAGTCCTCCGGGATATCACCGATGAGTTTCTCGATTGATTCGCGTTTCACGCGCCAGTCGGAACCCAACTTAAATCCCTCGATGGTGCCGGCTTTGATCAAGTCGTACACCTTTGGGCGATGAATACGAAGTAGCTTCGCTACCTCTTTCACGGTCAAAAGAAGTGGTTGTGGAACAGATGTCATACCTATCCTTAGTTTAATTACACCCTGCGCTACGTAATTTTCGCAGCGCTCATGTATCATGGTTATGGTCGGCCTCTGTCGGTATGTGACCTGAATCTATTAATAAGGTTTAATTGGTTAGAATCCTTGCGCTTTTAGGTGGGGTGGGGGATTGTTCGGTTGGTACTTTGAGGCTTTTTTGATAGCTTTGAGGCGCTTCGGGACCCTCATGCAGAGAGGTTGTTAAAGATTGCTGCCCGAGCGTGGGGAGCAGAATCCTTGATTGTGAGGGCGCGAGAGCGGATTCCGCGATTTTTCCCCGAGTGTCATCGAGTTGTGCGTCTACATGTCAGTAAAAAATCCATCGACATCAAAGCGGTTCTGTTTTGTGGCGCCGCGCTATTTTGAAGGTATCGCGGGAGGCGCGGAGACACTGCTCGGGGCGCTGGCAACGCAGCTTGCGCGTCGTGGGAATTCGGTCGAATTGGTGACAACATGCGCCAAAGATAATCGAAGCTGGAATAATGAATTACCCTCGGGTGAGGACACTATTAATGGAGTGCGCGTACGTAGATTCCCAGTGCATGAGCGTGATCTAGGAGCGTGGATTCCGGTTCAATGCGCGATTCACGAGGGTAGGCAGATTTCGGTTGATGAGCAGCTGCTGTGGTTGCAAGAGAGTGTCAATTCTGGCGAATTATATCGATATCTTCACCAGAATGGCGATCGGTTTGATGTTTTACTGTTCGGGCCATATCTATTTGGGACCACGTTTTGGGGGTCCATGATTCACCCCCACAAGAGTGTTCTTATCCCATGTCTGCACGATGAGGCGTACGCGTATCTTGATTGCGTCGCCAGTATGTTTCGAAATGTTCGTGGTTGTCTGTTTAACGCGGAGCCTGAGATGCACCTGGCGCGTTCTCTGTATGGAGACATTCCGGGAGCCGTGGTGGGGATGGGGTTTGAGGCTCCAAGCCTCGCGAGGGCTGAGGAGCTTGAGCCATACTTTGATCATCAAGCTCCCTATATTCTTTACGTTGGCAGGAAGGAGATGGGGAAAAATGTGCATCTCCTCCTTGATTACTTCTGTGAGGCCAAGCGAGATGGGTTACTGCCGACAGAGATGAGGCTCGTAATCCTCGGTGGAGGGAGTTTTTCCGATCTGCATCGTGATGATCTCTTGGATCGAGATGACATAATCGATCTGCCGCACCTGAGTGAGAGGGATAAGCAGCGAGTTGTGCGCCACAGTCTGTTCCTGTGCCAGCCATCAACAAATGAATCCTTTTCAATTGTCATCATGGAGGCGTGGATGGTTGGGACGCCTGTTGTGGTGCATGGAAAGTGCGCGGTGACTCGCCATCATGTTGTTGAGTCACATGGAGGCCTCTATTTCTCCTCTCCGAGTGATCTGGCTGGTGTCGCTCGGCATATGCTTGAGACTCCTGGAGCGCGGGGTATGTTGGCGCGGAACGGGGCTCGGTACGTCGCGACGGAATATGCGTGGCCGCGGGTGCTCGAAAAGTTTGACGCTGCTATCGAATCGCTTTTTGGAGCTACTACCGATCCAGCCCACCGAAATGGAGAGCGGTAGGTATGAGCGATCTGTTTCATTACAGAGCTACATCGGCTCAGGCTGAATCACGACGTGAGTCTCGACTGAAGATCGCTCTGTGCGCGGCGCTCGTGTTGTTTGCGCTCTCATTCGGGACCCTGGGCTACGCCTTGCTTGAGGGATGGTCGCTCTTTGACTCTCTGTACATGACGGTGATTACACTGGCCACGATCGGGTACGGTGAGACACACCCTTTAAGCACCATGGGGCGAGCATTCACCATTCTTTTGATCTTCGTAGGGGTGGGAATCGGAACAGTCGTGTTGGGATCGGCCTGGGAGGCTGTTCTGGAAGGGCAATTTATTCGGATGTTTGATCGGAGGAAAAAGATGACAGAGCGCTTAACTACGATCCAGGGGCATACGATCTTTTGTGGATTTAGTCGGCTTGGCAGAATCGCGACAGCGGAGTTGAGGCGGAGTGGCTGCGAGATCGTCGTGATTGAATCGAATGAACAGAGGGCGGCTGATGCTGAACATCAGGGTTTTCTCGTAGTTCGTGGGGATGCTACCCAGGACGAGACGTTGATGACGGCAGGTCTTAAGAGAGCGGCACGTTTAGTCACGCTCCTGCCACGCGATTCCGATAATCTGTACGTAATTTTAACAGCCCGGGAGTTGAATCCATCTCTGTACATCGTCAGTCGCGCCGAAGATGAGGTGGGAGAGAAGCGTTTGAAGCGAGCAGGCGTTGATCGGCTGATCTCAACCCATCGCCTCGCGGCGCGCAGGCTGGCGGACGGGCTGCTACGCCCAAATGTGACCGATTTTTTTGAGATAGCGGGTACTGGTGATGGTGGGTGGAAGATAGAGGAGATTCGAATTCCAGCTTCATCGCCTGTATGTGGCCAGAGTCTGCGAGATCTGGCTCTTCGCCAGACGGCAAATGTAGGCATCGCTGGTGTGGTGTCACCTGAGGGCCAACTTGAGGTCAATCCCTCGGGCGATACCACCCTCATGGCTGGTTCTACT
>JAFMIS010000156.1 GCA_017853915.1 bacterium | reverse complement strand
CGAGCACACAACTCGAGAACTCGGGACACCTTCTGGCAACTCTTCCGCGCAGATGGTACCGTTCGGGATACGGCATTGCATCTTGGTAATCCCCTGAAAATACTAGGTTTCCCCGCTATTTTCAGCCCCCTACCCTTGTCCTGCGCGCCTTGCGACGCCCATAACTACCTATCAGGGCTGCGGAAATTTGTTGCGGGGGAGAAGTACCATGGGGGCAAAACTGAGTCAAGGAGCGGCAGATGCTCTTTCCCGCTTAACCCTAGCCTGATGTAGAGAATCCCCGGCAAGTCAGCTATTCTCAGAACATGTCTTCCGAACAACACTCGTTTAAAGGTCCTCCCCGACCTGGGTCGTTAACCCAGGGTCGATCCTATGGGCACCGTTTCGCCGCCACGCAACTAGCCGATCAACAGGTTGAGGCGGCCGTGCGCGAGCTCCGCGAGCTATTCGAGTTGGCCGACGCAAACCCAGGAGCTCGAAAACCCGCTGGAGAGGCGATCCGTTGTGCGTGGAGAGTTCTCACCTGCGTCGGGTTTTCGGACTTCGACGCCATTCGGGAAGTGAGAACGGAAGAGTGGCCCGAGGTGATTCCCACCAACCAGCATGCCTTGACCGCGCTCGCGCTAGAAACGGTCGGATGGTATCAATTCGGCATTCGCCCATACGATATCGATCGAACCGCGCGAATATTCGATCGCTGCTTAGAGCTAACGCCTCACAACCAACGCGCGCTGGAACGCTTTGCTATTGTCGCCAATACAATTCAACCACACCACATCGCCGGGCTAGCGAAGTTTCCAAAAAAACAGCGTGAAACGGCGCTTGGATATCGCCTGCAGTGTAAGCGAAAGATCGATAACATACTGCTCGATGTGTTCGGGATTTCAGAAGCTCACCTCGTAGGACAGACCGAGATAACGGTGGCAACCATCGCCCGGGAACGCAAGGAGCGCGAACGCTCGTTTATTTTTCAAATCCTTGGCCACCTCTCCCGAATAAATCTGGCTGTGGGAGAGTTTTTTGGAAATGGTACGCAGCTGAGTCTCGGTATAGGGGCAGCTTGTTGTCAGTTAGAGATGCTCGGACTCCCTCGGGATCTATCCAACCTACTGACGCTTCTGCGCGGCAGACTTGAGGAGGAGAGCTCCGGAGATGTCGCGGGAGAGGAAACGGATTTGCTGTGCGTTATTCTGGAGGCCATAGCTGATTTATGCGAGAGCAAGTGGCGAGTATTTAAGAATCACGCCTCACAACGTCGGTCCGCGGAGATTCGCGAGCTCCTCGAGGACATTGCCGACAGACGGAAAGCCTGAGGATTGTGTCGCCACCCCCCTACCACGCGTAAAGCCCGATTGGTGTAGATAGCGCTTTTTGTGCTACTATCTCTGAAAAGTATTGAGTAGAGACCCGCGCGCCCTATTCTCACGGCAACAGTAGCGCACATGACGAGTAGTATAAGTATTTATGAACACAGCAGAAATGACGGCTTCTTCTATGGCCGATGAGCTTCAACCTTTCGCCGACATTAAGAATCCCAAGCTTTTAAAGGCCCTGGCGAGCCTTTCGATCACCACTCCTACCCCAGTCCAGCGTGAGTCGATCCCGAAGATTCTAACGGGGGGCGATTTCATAGTTGAAGCTCAGACCGGAAGTGGGAAAACCCTGGCCTTTACTCTACCGATTCTATCCAAGCTCTTGGACGCGATGCCATACCAGGGCAACTTCGCTCTGATTGTCACGCCAACTCGTGAGCTCGCGATGCAGGTAGCTTCGGTCGTGGCCGATGTATTACCAGAGGTCGAGCCGGCCTGCATTATCGGAGGCGAAAAGCAGGAGCGTCAGATTCGGGCCCTGCGCAAGGATCCTCGTGTTGTCGTGGGAACCCCAGGACGATTACTCGACCTGATCAATCAACGCGAGCTTGTATTACGGAAATGTCAGATGTTTGTTCTCGACGAGGCCGACGAGATGCTCTCGATGGGATTCATCGATGAGATTCGCGAAATCCTCTCGAAGCTGCCGAAGCAACGCCAAGGACTTTTCTTTAGCGCCACGATGACGCCGCGAGTCCTGGGGCTCGCAAACTCTTTCTTAAGCCGGCCGACTCGGATTGAGCTCGCCCGAGAAGAGGAGACGTCAGCTTTAATCGAGCATATTTATTGCCGAGTGGATGCCGGCCTTACATCAAAAGCGCAAGCTCTTGCCGCTTTTCTTGCTAGTCGCAAACCAAAATCAGCGATCGTGTTTTGCAACACAAAATCGGACACCGAACTCGTAGAAATCATGCTGCGCAAACGAAATATAGAGTCACGCCGCATAAATTCAGATCTCTCTCAAAAGGAGCGTGAGCGTACCATGGCTGCTTTCCGCTCCGGAGAGCTACCTCTGCTGATCGCGACTGATGTCGCCGCGCGCGGCATCGATGTGAGTGATATTGAGCTTGTTGTGAACTACTCGTTACACGACACGCCAGAAACCTACGTTCATCGAACTGGACGAACGGGTCGTGCGGGGAAGTCTGGCACCGCTCTGACGATTATCGCACCGCAAGAGTTTCCCCTCTTCTGGCAACTCTCTCGAAAACTCCCGGTCACTCTGACCGAAGTACCGGTTCCTGCGTAGGACCATCATAGAGATCAGCCGTGGACATTCCTGACTTTACGCGCCTGGCGCCGTGGACACCTCATAACCAGAACTCTGATTCAAACCCAAACAGCTCGATCCGTGTAGCGTTCGATGTGTCTTAGAAAGATCCCCTACGTTCAGGGTGGAGAGCACGTGATCACTGTGCTACTTATCCGGAACAGTTAAAAACTCATGAGCAAGCATAATCTCTCCCGGAATTCTAATACTTCACACCCCGCTGCTGGGATCAACGCCCTCCGTATCGAGACAAATATCCTAGGCCCGACCAGTGCCGCTATTTCTAATACTAGATCGCGCGGACAGCTATCGACTGATGAAAGGTCGGATTCACACAGCGACCTTGCCTTCCAACTTCTCTCTCGCGAGCGAGACAGTCAGCCGCGTCGATTAGTGCCTCAGTTAGCTCATCTCGACGCTAGCAACCGACGAGAGCTTTTCGCGGAGCTCGCTGGTGTGAGAGGCCCTCGCCGACTCCCAGCTATGGAAGCGGTCTTGATGAGCTCTGGTAGCATGCGAGAGCTCTCAGCTCTTATGAAGCCCTTACCGGCCGAGGATAAACGATCCCCCAGACTCGCCGGTCTCTACCTCAAAACGATTATGCTTGATGCGTGCAGGCCCTTCCTGTCGCTCAAGGGAATAAACCCGCGAGACCTCAAAGACACCAACAAGGCGCGTGATGCCCTCATCTCGAGCTTTTCTACTATCTGCAAAGGCCAACTCGAATTCGGGCATTCAGCTCCTGTGCTCGAGCGCAGAGCCTTCCTTCAATTCTCTCGCGCTCTTCTGAAGGAGCTCTCCAGGTTTCCATCTCAAGAGTCTGAGGAGCCCACGAGCGCTCGGCATGTCGACTATTTGGTGACGCGCGCCGAGATCTTCAAAAAATTTGGCGTCATGCTCCTTAATGGCATGGATCTCTGGTCTCGAGAAAAAGCGTCGTGGAGCATGGACGAGATCCACACTGTCTCTAGAACCCTCAAACATCTCCCGCGATGGGCACTTATAGGCACACCCCTACTCTGCTCGATTATCCGACGCTCTAGTTGCGCGGAACAATTTCAGGCATGTCGAGCCCGAAGCGGCGATATTGAGATGCATTCGCTCGCCTTCTCAAGCGGCACGGGCGCCCCCTATCTCAAGGGATGGAGCGATCAACAGATCTGCCTTGTACATGAGATCTGCCACGGTTTGCATTTTGGAGACCGTTACACCATGAAACTCGCTGCCGATGGAGCTATTCAAGAATGCGGCAATGAAGCGATTGCATTCAACGAGTTCGCGGCACTCTCGAATTGGCGCGTTGTAGAAAAAAACCCTCTCCTTCGACGGCACAATAACTACGCCCTCGCGCGCGGGATCGAAGTTCCACTTGAGGTTCCGGTTCAATTAAACGCGAGAGAGCGAGTCCAATTTTCATTCGATCAACACGCTCCAAACTTGCAGCCGCTGTGGTCTCATAATCCGGATGCTGGTTTTGCTTTTGGTCCGAATTCGCATCGCAGCCCTTGGGAGGATTATGCTGATAGCGGCACTATGTATTTTTTGGCACCAGCTATTTTTCAACAACTAGCTCCGGCCAAATTTGCTCACTTTGAGAGTGTTTATCGCATGTATCCAGATGGAGTTCCGCGGGCCAAGGAGATTCTGCCCGAAAACGGGCACCTAAATCCAGCCGCTCTTGAAGTGGCGTTGCGAAGAAATAACCACTAAACAGGCTCTCTGCGGGCGCAGGTTAAGAGTTCCTCCACTAAGCCTTGGCAGAGGCGAACGCAGTGAACACATTTTAATAGCTGAGAAAGATAAAAGCGGAAGAGCGCAGATGATTCGAATAAACCTTGTCGGGATGCGCTCTTCCAAAGACCCCGATGTATAGAGGAGGCCCCTCAAGTAGCGCGAGCGTACTTGAGGGGCGCTCCGAGTGGCTTACGGTTTCCCGTGGAGGGGAACCGGAGCCGGAGCTGGTTTCGCAGCGGCCGGCTTTTTTTTGGCCTTCATTTTTGCTGGTTTCTTTTTACTCATGACGTGTCTCTTGCTGCTCGGAAATGCCCCATCAAGTCTTGATGGTACGAAGCTCTCCGAGTGCCAAATTCTCATTGAGAGTGGCGCTCAGCCCCCGATGCTTGAGCTCACTCGACGACTCAGCGCCACTCTCAATCACGAGCGATAACCAGCTACAAAACCTACCAATCGAATCAGGAGAGATGATATCGAACTGAGCTCGGCTACGGAAGAAAGCCACATAACAATTGCGGGAACAGCGCCCTGAGACAGAATCCAACCGTAGCGATCCAAAACCGCCTAGTTAACGTACGAGCACATCATCCCGGTCAGCAATCACTTTACCTCAAGGAGCTCGACCTCAAAGATAAGCCCCGCGTTCGGTCCTATAATATCACCGGTGCCACGCTCGCCGTACGCGAGCTCGGATGGGATAAAAAGAGTCCTCATACCCCCCACGCGCATACCTACTAAGCCTTCATCCCAACCCTTAATGACCTGATGGGCTCCGAGGTTAAATTCAAAGGGACGATTTCGCGGGCGAGAGCTGTCGAATTTCGTGCCAAGCATTCCGTTCTGATCGAGCCAGCCAGTGTAATGCACCGAGACACGCTTTCCTGACTCAGCCAACGAACCCGAACCGATCTTATCATCGCGATATTTCAAGCCCGACTGGGTTATCACCTCTGAGCCCTCGGCGGTTGAGGGGCCTTTCCCCTCAGAGAGCACCAGGAAGACCACGGATATGACACCAATAAGAGCCGCTAGACCTATGATACGTTTTATCATGACTCACCTGTTTATTTGCCATACTCTTGCGGGCACACCCATCGTAGTGCCGCGCTAAGGTTATATTGATCATCGTCTTTGTCGCGAGCATGCCCACACACGACTGACGTTGTTACTACAAACTTTGAGGCCTGCTTGTAAATCACTGAGGTGTACGATGGACTGCACTTTCCCGGACACTTCGCGTACAGAATCTCTCCATCATCACCATCTCCTTGCGTGAGCTCCTCATACCAATCCTCCGCTTCGTCTTTCGAATCAAAGAGCTTTTTGTCAAAGACGATCGGATTTTGAGTCGTCTGGCTTAACAACTGATCGCAACGAGCGCTTTCACTATAACCACTGAGCGTCAGACGCGGAACGGAGCGGAACACGACAGCGATTGCGGCGTTTGAACACACCCGAGAGCACCCCTCCTCTCTTCTCTGAAGATCCCCCGCATTCGCCTCAGCCTGACTCAACAACTCATCGGTGAGGTAGTTGATTGAATCATCCGAGTTCCTAAGATTCGCAAAGAATCCAGCCGAGGCCGTGGCCTGGCGCACAGGGATATCCTTATCAATCGGAGTGCATGGCGTGTCGGCCCTGACACCCGCCGGCAAAAAAGCAAGAACCACACAGAGACTAAGATAGCTGCTTCGGAATAAACGCATACCTGAGAGGCTAACACTCAGAAGCAGTTCCCAAAAGAACAAGAACTTCTCTCAGAGACGGCGCGGCAAGTGAGATTGTTTTAGGACAGATGGCGCTATTG
>JAFMIS010000155.1 GCA_017853915.1 bacterium | reverse complement strand
ACACGGCGCATGGTCGACACTCTTGTAGCCGACATTAACAAAGAGCTCGCGAGCTATGAGAGCATTAAGAACTTTAGCATCCTCGCCGAGGACTTCACGGTCGACAATGGGCTTCTCACTCCTACCATGAAGATGAAGCGGAGACTTATTACTGAAAAGTACAAGCTCACGATCGAGGCGCTCTATACATAGATCTATACATACATCCGTAAAGCACAAGACAGCCGCGACTCCCTTAGCCCATCGGGGAAGCTACGCTAATCTCGCGGGATCGCGACTCAACTAGGCGCCGAAGCGAAGACTCTTCGGCTGCGTGAACAATCATTAGATCTTCTTACCAATACTTCTCGATGTGCAGATTGCCAGGGGTCTTTTTCGAGTGTACTACAAAGCCGGTATTCGTGAGGTGCTTCTCCATATCCTCGATCATGGCCGGATTCCCACACAGGAAAACTGAATCGGTGGTCGGATCAGGAGCTATCTCCCCCGACTCAAAAAGTTTCTGGATACGCCCTTTTCTCCCAGTAAATTCCTCGGCCGCTCTACTGGCTATTGGTAGGTAGGTGAACTTACGACCACCCTCGCTATAGGAGGCCAGCTCATCCGCGTACGCGAAGTCTGACGGATAGCGCACGCCGTGAACGATAGTTATTTGACGTGTAGGACTCCATGTTCCCGGCGTTCTGATCATGGACATGAATGGCGCGAGACCAGTTCCAGTTGAAACGAGAACTAAATTTCGATCATCTCCGACCCCGTCTAAGGTGAAGGTGCCAGTTACTTTCGGCTGAGAAAACAATCGATCGCCCGGTCGCAGCGCCGCCAAGCGAGGCGTGAGTGAGCCATCCGGCACGACCGCGATGTAGAATTCCAGGTAATCCCTCTGTACTGGAGAGGAACCAATTGAGTACGCTCGTTTAATAATCTTGTCAGGCGCTGGAGCCTCCTGCTCATCTTTGGAGCCTTCAACACGAGCGGCCGAACCTGGCAAGCCAAGAGCGACATACTGCCCCGGCACAAAGGTGGGCACACCCGCGTCCGGCTTCACCTGAAGAATGAGGAGGTCCGGGGTAACTTCTATTCTGCCTACAAGAGTTGAATTTAACATAAGGGGAATATACCCTGCTCCGGCCTAAAAATAAAAGCGAGCGCCGCAGGCTTTTTTTATCCATGATTTTGCGGGGCTGGCTGCAAACCGCGCACGCAGCTGCGCGCAGGATACACGCGTGGATATCGTTTTAGTCGAACCTCAAATACCTCAAAACACCGGCTCAATCGCTCGCACGTGCGCCGCGACTGACACACCGCTTCATTTGGTAGGACCACTCGGTTTTGACCTATCTGAAAAAGCGGTGCGCCGCGCTGGGCTCGATTATTGGCCTTACGTAAAACTATCTCGTCACGGAACGTGGGAGAATTACATCGAGACTCAGAAACCTCGCAAGGTCTGGCTCTTCTCAAAGTTTGGCGAGCGGGTCTACCACACGGCAGATTTCGATCCTCGGGACGCCCTGGTATTCGGCAGCGAGACGAAGGGGCTCGGGGAGGCTTTTCTCAGCAGGTTTAGCTCAGAGCAGATCTTAAAGATACCGATCGTGACAGATCACGTCCGAAGCCTCAACCTTAGCAACGCGGTTTCAATAGCTCTTTACGAGGCTCGACGACAACTTAAGCTCGACATGTGACATCGCCTCTTGAGTAGGCAATGCAGAGACGTACACTAAGAGCATACTATGGCGTCTTCACGCGCTTTTTGTTCCTCCAAGGTACAACCATGTTCAACGCCCCTCAACCTCCTAGGCATCCGGATAAACTTCAGGGAAGTTGGGATCGTTTTACCTCTCATATCCAAGAGAGTGCCGGGGTCCAAGTAGCAGCAACGATCATGCGTAGCCTCACGTCGACCGCTAAACAGGCAGCGAGGGCTGAAAGCGAGCTCAGATTTACGGATGTTGTGGATCTCTGGCAGAGCCAAGTGCAACAAAACTCAAACCCCAGCACCCCTGCGGAGCGCGCGGTCTTAGCTCTCAGCTCCCTTGAGTTAGGCAAAGCACTACTCAAGAGCGGGGATTATGTGCGGGGCACTGAGATGATTGATCGAACGATTGAGTCGGCTATCTCCTCTGGTATTAGAATTCCATCGGATGCCCTCCTGGGAGGGATTCGATCCTTGATCGACGCGCATCTCGCACATCGCTCTCTGGAGGCTGTTGTTAAGAATCTAAAGACTGCCAGTGCCATATCAAATGAAGCCCACGGTCCTTTGAGCGCTCAGTCCGCGGAGTTGGCGTTTGAGCGAGTCCTTGCACTCGAGGCTTTGCGAGCGACAGACGATGCGTTTGCTCCTGATCGATATGGCGAGTTATCAGATGCCATCACTCACGCCCGAGAACTCGTTTCGTCCCCGGCATGCGGTCTCTCTTCGGCTCGCAAAGGCGCCTTACTTTTCGCGCTTGGCAAGCGTCAATTCAGCTACTCAGATTGGGACGAGGGTGTGCGCACTCTAAGAACAGGACTTAGCTTTTTGACCGAAACTTCCAAAATTACTGAGACTATCTTGATGCTGGCTCAAGTCGCTGCATATCAGCAGCGCCCTGTCGACGCGCAACGCCACCTCGCATTTATTGAAAAAGATACGCGCCTGTGTACTCCTCAGGTGCTGCGAGCGATTCAAGAGGTTCGAGCGATCATAGTACCGACAAAAGTAGAAACTGGCATCTCGCGAGGTCATAACCCATCAGATCCGCCACAACTCAAGGCAATTAAAGATCTTCTCGTTCTTGGCTACACCCTCCTCCAAGCAGAGAAACCAATGGCCGCTCAAAGTGTTTTGGAGGGCGCTCAAGCCCACATATCTCGTTTCTATCATGAGAGACATATACTGTGGGCAAAGACTAATATTTTACTGGCTAAGGCTTTTGCCGATCAGGCCCCTATGTGCGAGAACGCCGGACGCGATTCTACCGAACTATTGCTTGAGGGGCGCAGGCAAGCTCTTGCTGGATTGGATCTTATGCGACACCACAATCTTGACTCCGAGCAACGCAGAACGGCTCTGACTATGGCCCTCGAGATCTCGGAGGCCCTCGATGATAAGGCTCAGATGCATGCCCTACGAGAGAGGCTTGAAACCGGCGATTTCTAGAAGCACGGCGCGCACTTAGATCCCCTCCCGATCGCACAACCATCCTGGCCGCAGAGTGTTCAGGTTAGGTGGAGATCTGCCGATAACCTCTCTAGCTGAATCGAGGGAGGTAAGCCGGCGGATGCGAAAACCAATCCACGAGAAAGAGAGGCTGGCACGTCTACGGGCCTTGAACGTCCTCGATCCGTCATCCATGCCCTCTCTTGGATCGATCGTTAAGCTCGCCGCGCAGGCATCTCGCTGTCCTGCTGCCTACATCTCTTTTATTGAGAGCGAGAAACAGATCTTTCATTCCGTGTATGGATGCGAGTGCAAAGAGATTCCGCGCTCGGAATCGATATGCGCCGACACCATTCTCAGTAACGACGCTTTGATTATCTCTGATGTCACTGAAGAGAAGCGTTACGCCTCAAGTCCTCTTATAGGTCCGCCATTCTCGTTCAAATTTTACGCGGGCTTCCCACTTATCACACGCGATCATTTGGCGATCGGAACTCTGTGCGTTCTTGACTCTAAACCGCGCACCCTTCACGAGATTGAAGTCGCGTTCCTGTCTAATCTAGCGCTTCATGTGGTTTCGCAATTGGAATTGCAAAACAAACTAGCGGCGGTTCAAAGAACCATCTCTTCGCTTGAAGATAGCGAGCAGCGCTTTCGAAAGATAGCTGACGCCTCCCCCGTTTTGTTATGGATCTCGGATGAGGCTGGCAATCGAACCCTGTCAAACAAGGCCTGGTGCGATTTCACAGGGCTCTCGCAAGAAGAGAGCCTCGCCGATTGCTGGCGCAAGACGGTCCATCCCTCTGATCGGGAGGTGTACGAAGCTAAATGGCGGGAGCGTGCTCAGGCTCGCACGCGGTTTCAGCACGAATTTCGCCTGCGACACATGAGCGGCACCTATCGCTGGGTAATGGAGCAGGCGATCCCCCTCTTCGGATCCAATGGGCATCTTGAGGCATACGTTTCTTCGTGCGTGGACTTGAGCCTCCGCAGCTCTGATGAGCTTCAGTACCAACACAACGAGGCTCGTTTCCGTGCGATCAGCGAGGCAGCTCCACTTGGAATCGTGGTGACTGATTCGAGTGGTAATTGCATCTACTCAAATCATCGGTTCCAGCATATCTCCGGACTGACTGCCGAGCAGAGCCTGGGATCCGGCTGGCTGGGGGCCATCCATGCCGAGGATCGCGATCAGATTCAATCAGCGTGGTTTGAGGCCACTCAAACTACCAAATCATTTGACACGAGCTTTAGATATCAGCATACCGACGGCACAGTGACATGGGTAAGCCTGAAAGCAGCCGCAATCAACGCCACTGACACGGTGAGCGGCTGGGTATCGACTCTGGAAGATATCACTGAGAAGCGTCAGGCTGAGAGTGATCTACTGGCCGCCAAACAAGCAGCCGAGACCGCCATGCACACGAAAAGCCAGTTCCTGGCGAACATGAGTCATGAGATTCGCACTCCTCTCACGGCGATTATCGGATTCGCGGAGGCGCTACGAGATGAAGGTACGTATAACCAGACGCAGCTTCACTGCCTCGACGTCATTCGCAATAATGGGCAACATCTTCTTACGATTATCAACCAAATCCTCGACCTCTCGAAGATTGACGCGGGCGCTCTCACGATAGAACACGGGTCATGCAACATCGTTCAGACAATCGAGGAGATCCGTTTCATGTTTGCTCCCACCATCGCCGACAAGGGGCTCTCCTTCTCTGTCGAAAGCGAATCGTCTCTTCCCCACGTGATTACGACAGACGCGCTTCGCTTTAAGCAGGTTTTGATTAATCTCGTCGGCAATGCCATCAAATTTACGGCAGCGGGTGGCATCACACTACGGGTTCGCTGGTCAGACACAGAGCATCAACTGCACTGCGAAGTAACCGACTCAGGAATCGGAATGTCTCCTGAGCAGATCGATGGGCTCTTCAAACCATTCTGTCAGGCCAATGAATCGATTACGCGACAATACGGCGGGACAGGATTGGGCCTGAGCATCTCAGAACGACTGGTGCGAGCTCTTGGCGGCGCTATGGAGGTGCGATCCGAGCCCGGTAAGGGATCGACATTCAGCTTTTACATTACGTCGCAGTCACCTTCGCAGCACTCGAGCCCCCTCGCCGGTATGATGCCAACGGGACGCAAAATTCGTGGCGAGTTGATTCCGCCGCCACAATTATCCGGCAGAGTGCTTTTCGCGGACGATGCCCTGGATAATCGACGACTCGTCGAGATGTTTCTGCGCAAAGCCGGCGTAGAAGTAGTGATGGTTGAAGATGGGAAACAGGCCATAGATTCGGCGCTTTCTTCCCATTTTGATCTTATTCTTATGGATGTTCAGATGCCGGTCATGGATGGATTAACCGCCACTCGAAACATACGTGGGGCTGGGATATCAACCCCAATTGTAGCTCTCTCGGCCGGAGCCATGACCTCAGATGTTGAGAAGGCGATCGAGGCTGGATGTTCGATGCACCTCAGTAAGCCGTTTAGCAAAGACTCTTTCTACCAGATGCTCTCGAAGTATTTGGAGGGTATCAAATCGCCGGGAGCTAGTGAGCGTGCGGCTCCTCTCCATAGCTCTCTTGAGGGAGGTGATCCCGAGATGCTTCCACTACTGCTCGAATTTATCGCGGGCTTGCAGGGCCGCCTATCCGAATTACAAGACGCGGTCGCAAGTGCGAACGCGGAGCGGTGCGCCAGCGTTGCTCACAAGCTCAAGGGCAGCTCGGGAATGTATGGATTTCCTGAGCTATCAGTTCTGGCAGGCAAACTTGAGGGCGCAGCTAAGACAGGCACTCATGCGGAGTGTGGTCCACTTGTCTCCACAATCAGCTCCGTCATTAAACGAATTAAGGCCGGAGCTCCAGCGGCTCCCTCTATATCAGCGTGAGCGAGCACGTTTATGTGAGGACAGCACTACATATCAACTACTCGACCTGTCGATGAATCACATTTTTGGTGCGGGAGACTGATCGGCTGATGCTTCAGGCTATGTGCTACATCGCATTTCCTTTGCGATCGAGTTATTGTGCTGTCGGGCTCCAGTCACATAG
>JAFMIS010000154.1 GCA_017853915.1 bacterium | reverse complement strand
CTGATCCCAGTTACGCTGGTCAGATTATGTGCTTCACCTATCCTCATATCGGAAATGTAGGATGCAACGAGGACGATATTGAATCATCGAAGATCTACACCGAGGGTTTGATCGTTCGCAGCGCCCATAAAGTTCCCTCAAACTTTCGATCGACTATCTCGCTCCCCGAATATCTCGCCAAAAATAACGTGATGGGTATCGAGGGGATCGATACGCGCGCGTTGGTGACCCATTTGCGCAATAAGGGCTCTCAGATGGCTGTCATGGCGGGAGGGGCGGGAGTACGTGCTGACGCGTTGGTCGATCGCGCCCGCTCACTCGGGTCTATGGAGGGCAAGGATTATGTTAAGCAAGTTGCCTGTAAGGAGATCTATACCTGGGATTATCTGACGTGGAGTCTGAGCCAGGGTAACAATCGAAAGCTCTCCCAGGAACAACTGGTTTCGCGCCCCCATGTGGTGGCAGTGGATTGCGGGGTTAAGACCAACATTTTGCGTTTACTGGTGGATGTTGGTTTTCGGGTAACTGTGGTGCCCGCGGGAACCACCTCAGAGCAGATCTTGGCCTTGCGACCGGATGGGGTTTTTCTCTCAAATGGTCCCGGTGATCCAGCCACACTGGGCTATGTTGTAAAGCCAGTTCAAAATCTCTTGGGTAAGATCCCGATGTTCGGTATCTGCCTTGGACATCAGATCTTGGGGCAGGCGCTGGGTGGAAAGACGTACAAGCTCAAATTCGGCCATCGCGGAGGTAATCATCCGGTGCGGGATGAATCGACCGGTAAAGTCGAGATTACCGTTCAGAATCACGGCTTCGCTGTTCACAAAGAGTCCCTGGGCAAAGGTGCTTTGGTTTCGCACTTGAACCTGAATGATATGACGGTAGAGGGGTTAGAGGCGCCGGATGCGCGGGCGTTCTCGGTGCAATACCACCCTGAGGCGTCTCCGGGTCCTCACGATTCTAGGTATCTCTTTGAGAGATTCCACCGCTTGGTTGTGGGGGCCGCGTAGTCATGAGGTCCCGGGATAATGAGTAACAGATAGGTGCACGACGTATGCCAAAGAGAAATGATATCCGATCTATTCTTCTGATTGGTTCAGGTCCGATCGTCATCGGGCAAGCCTGCGAATTTGACTACTCCGGTACGCAAGCGATTAAGGCCCTTAAGCAGGAGGGGTATAAGGTAATTCTCGTTAACTCGAATCCGGCCACCATCATGACGGACCCTGAATTCGCTGATCGGACTTATATTGAGCCGATAACTGCGGATTTTGTGGAGGAGATTATTCGCATCGAGCGTCCTGACGCGGTTTTGCCCACGATGGGTGGGCAGACAGCTCTCAATACTGCGCTTGAGTTAGCGGAGCGGGGCGTCTTTGAGAAGTATGGTTGTGAGTTAATCGGGGCCAAGGTAGACGCAATCAAGACAGCCGAAGATCGAGAGCTGTTTCGACGGGCGATGGATGAAATCGGATTAGAATCCGCCCGTTCGCGCATTGTGACATCCTTAAAAGACGCAGAAGAGGCGGCAACCTATCTCGGATATCCGATGGTTCTGCGACCCTCACGTACACTAGGGGGTACGGGAGGAGGGATCGTGTACTCGCCCGAGGAACTCCATCGAAAAGTTTCAATTGCGCTCGCGGCCAGCCCAAATCACGAAGTTCTGATTGAGGAGTCGCTGCTCGGGTGGAAAGAGATCGAGCTCGAGGTTATGCGCGATCTGAAAGATAATGTCGTTATTATCTGTGGTATCGAAAATCTTGATCCGATGGGAGTCCATACCGGAGACTCTATTACGGTAGCTCCGATACAAACGTTGACCGATAAGGAGTACCAGCTGCTCCGCGACGCCGCGATTAAAGTTATCCGACGGATCGGGGTGGATACTGGCGGATCGAATGTGCAATTCGCGCTGAATCCCACAAATGGTCGCATCATCGTCATTGAGATGAACCCGCGCGTTTCGCGAAGTTCAGCGTTGGCCTCAAAAGCCACGGGGTTTCCGATCGCTAAGATCGCGGCGAAGCTCGCGGTGGGATATTCGCTTGACGAGATTCGAAATGATATCACCAAGGAGACGCCGGCGTGTTTTGAGCCCTCGATTGATTATGTTGTGGTAAAGATTCCCCGATTTAATTTCGAGAAATTCCCTTTGGCTGATCGTTCTTTGGGAACTCAGATGAAGTCGGTAGGCGAGGTGCTCTCGTTCGGTCGGACCTTTCAGGAGGCGCTCCAGAAAGCGATGTCATCCATGGAGACCGGGTCGCACGGGTTTGATGGTGCCAGCCTGGCCCGAGATTTGGGGAAGAGCGAGTTGCTGGAGCGATGTTCCATGCCCTCGGCCACTCGATTGTGGCTTGTGGGAGAGGCGCTCCGAGCTGGCTTTTCAATTCGCGAGCTCTTCAACGCCACTAAGATAGATCCGTGGTTCTTGGGCCAGATCCAAGAGATTATCGAACAGGAGGAAGCTCTTCGAGATCAAAAGATCAACTCAATTGACGCGGACCTTTTACTGTCGCTTAAAAAAATGGGCTTCACGGACCGAAGAATCGCCGCGCTGACCGGGTCGCGGGAGATCGATGTTCGGACTCGGCGAAAGAGCTTCGGTATTAAGCCATCCTTTAAATCAGTGGATACTTGCGCGGCTGAGTTTGAGGCTTTCACACCATATCTGTACTCCACATACGATGGGGGTTCTGAAGCTCCGCCAACGGATAGGAAGAAGATCGTTATTCTTGGAGCGGGGCCGAATCGAATTGGCCAGGGTATCGAATTTGATTACTGCTGTGTTCACGCCTCGATGGCGCTACGAGCGGATGGATTCGAGACCATAATGATAAATTGCAATCCCGAGACCGTATCCACGGATTACGATACGAGTGATCGTCTTTACTTTGAGCCGTTGACGGTTGAATCAGTGATGGCGGTCGTTGAGCGCGAGAATCCTTTTGGAGTAATTGTTCAATTCGGCGGGCAGACGCCGCTCAGAATCTCGGGGGAGTTGGCGGCGCTTGGAGTGCCGGTGATTGGCACCTCGGTTGAGTCTATAGATATCGCGGAGGACCGAGAGCGATTCTCCTCGCTGGTCGCGCGGCTTGGTTTGAAGCAGCCGCCATTCGCCACTGCCCGCTCAACTGATGAGGCTGTGAAAGCGGCGCGTTCCATAGGTTTCCCCCTCATGATCCGACCCTCGTTTGTGTTAGGAGGACGCGCTATGCGCGTTATCTACACGGAGGAGGAGGTTGTGAATTATATGCGGGAGGGTGTTGAGGTATCACACGATAGGCCCGTTTTGCTTGATCGATTCCTTGATGGCGCGATTGAAGTTGATGTGGACACGGTCAGCGATGGCAAAGAGGTCTTGATCGCTGGAGTGATGGAGCATATTGAGCCGGCGGGAATTCACTCTGGCGATAGTTCATGCTGCCTTCCACCCCAGACGCTGTCGTCACAAGTGGTATCAGAACTCCGTCGACAGGCGCATGTGCTGGCGAAGGAATTGGGGGTCGTGGGCTTGATGAATATTCAGTTCGCGGTGCCCGCGTCCGGGGAGGTTTTTATCCTTGAGGTAAATCCTCGCGCTTCGCGCACGGTGCCGTTTGTTAGCAAGGCCACTGGCGTCCCGTGGGCTAAGGTCGCGAGCCGCATTATGGCTGGCAAAAGCTTGCGAGAGATAGGGGTGCGTGAGGTTGAGCCGCGCGGATATGTTTCGGTCAAGGCATGTGTGTTCCCGTTCTCCAAGTTTCCGGGGGTCGATACGATCCTAGGGCCCGAGATGAAGTCAACGGGAGAGGTCATGGGTATTCATGAGAACTTCGCGGGAGCCTTCGCCAAGAGTCAGTTTGCGGCGAATATCGCGTTGCCCAGGAGTGGAACCGCATTCTTGAGTGTTAAAGATAGCGACAAGGAAGAGTTGATATCTATAGTGCGTCGACTTGAAAAGCTTGGGTTCTCGCTCATGGCGACACGAGGGACCGCTGAGTTCCTGACCGGCCAGGGATGCAACGTCCAGGTAGTGAACAAGGTCCGTGAGGGGTCTCCGCATATCGTGGATAGTCTAGGAGCCGGCGAGATTGAGCTGGTGATTAATACGCCGGAGGGATGGGCGCCTGTTATGGATTCTAAGTCGATCAGGCTTGTCGCTAATGAGCTGAGGGTGCCTACCTATACGACTATCGCGGCGGCCCGGGCGATGGCTGAGGCTCTTGAGCTAGTTCAGAACGGTAAATATCTTTCGGTACGGGCGCTTCAAGATCACCTTGGGCTCGTGTCCTGAATCGCGCTTTGATGAAATAATGATGAGGTTGTAGTAGCAAGCGCATGATTATGGTTAGTCATGCATGGTCGTCGGTGGTCGTGCATGAGGCGCCTCCAGCTCTGGCAGCGTGAAAATTTGCGGGTACTTCGCGTCGCTTGCGCGACCGTATCGGTGCTATTCGAATCATTTCATGAGAAAAATTATTCGGGTGCGACTGATGCACCACATTGACTAGCTAGCCAGAGGTGGCTGTTCTAAGCTTTGGAGCAGCTGTCGAATATTCGGCGTTATACACTCAGTGTCGTGAGAGAGACCTCGTCGTAGGGCGTAGGACGCTTTGGTTAACGCAGAGGCGACCGCGTGTGGGGAGGTAAGGGGATCTATAGTCGCGAGCGCTTCAGAGCTCTCACGTAAGCTTACGTCCACGTCTCGAAGATACTCAACGAGCGGGACAAATCCGAGCTCAATAAATGGCTGCAGCTGTTGTTCAAGGATCACGAATGCTGCTCGGATAGTTGCCTTGAGCTCCCCGAGGAGATTAGAGGAGGGCCTCTTGGTTGGATCCTGAGCGAGACCCTCGAGAGTTGGAATAACACGCGTATCCAACTCGCCGGCGAACGATTCAATCGCTCCCGCGACTCCTCGAAGGTTTGTCTGCAGTCTCAGCCTTTCTTGAGCATCGAGCCCTGATAAGAGCCCCGATATATCAGGAGTTACGAGATTTCTCAGATGATCTGGAGCGGAGGTGCGAAGACTCTCCATGACGTGGGGATCTGGAATATCACCGCCTTCGAGCGGCGCGTGCTTCGGCGGTGTCGCCCCAGTGTGGTGACCAGTGTGGTGAGTTGTGCCGTGCATCTTAATATCCATACGATCGTGCAGCGAGCTCTCGCAGCGTTGGCAACAGCATAGGCGTGTACGAGTACTCCAGGAGGCTTTCCAATGATACGTGAAACTGACAGCCTCTCAAATTTATAACAGGGCAGATCGCTAGTCTAATAAAACGTCTCGTAGCGGGTTATTGTGGCAGGGGAGTTGAGCTCTCTTTGCAGCAACCCTATGGAGTTCTTAGCTTGTTTCAAATATTGGGGCGTGAAAAAGATCCAGCAGATGGACTAACGAATTGATAATATGAGGTTTTTTAGTGTGAGCTCGGTCAGTATGATCGCTTCGCCGAGGGGTTGCAATAACTCGTGAGTTCTCAGAGGTTTACACCATTAGAGCGGTTTGGTACGCTCTTGCGGTTGTGGCTTTAAATACCCGAAAAGGTACTCGCCCGCGACAACTGATAATAAAGCCCGAAGCAGGGCGGTCGCTTATTGCCCAGCGAGAAGAGATAGAAGGAGTTTGGTATGGCACGAATTACTGTAGAGGATTGCCTCACACAAGAGAACAACCGGTTTGCCCTGGTCCAATTGGCCTCAAAGAGAACCAAGCAGCTTCTCCAAGGTTCGACGGCTCAGATCACGGATCGTCGCAACAAGGCCGTGGTGACCGCTTTGCGCGAGATCGCTGATGGCAAGGTGCGCTTCATGACTCCGGAGGAGGCTCAGGCGTATGAAGAGCAGCGCGCGAGAGAAGCTGAGGCAGCTCGTGCTGCCGAGCTTGCCGCTCGTGAGCGTAAGCCCGAGATCGGCGCTGGTCTGTTCACGAATGGTGATGAAACTCGGTCGAGCGATTTCCTTCGAGAGTCTCTCATGAAGACCGGTCCGATTCCGGCCGGTGATGATGATGAGGATGAGGAGTAGAGGTACTTTCTCACGGAAACTACGACTGCAACGCGGTGAGTGGCCACTATGTCCTTCGAGCAGATAGCCGAGGCCCTCAAGAAGTATCATCCAGATCCTGACCTTGTAGTTCTAAAGAAAGCGCACGATTTCGCTAGTTCGTGTCATAGCGGCCAGATTCGCGCCTCAGGCGAGCCTTATTTTACGCACGTTGAGGAAACGGC